>JAEUIK010000749.1 GCA_016793185.1 Planctomycetaceae bacterium
GACGCCGGCGCCTCCGGCCGATCCGATCAAGATCATCACGCGTCTGCAGGGGATGGAGGATCTGGCGATTACCGACATCGCGCTCGATGAATCGCAAGTGCGCGTGACGGTGCCGAACGTTCCCGACGAACCGGGAATCGCCGCGCAGTTGTTCGACGGCATTGCCGCCGGCGGCGTTTTCGTCGATATGATCGTGCAAAGCTACGGGCGGGGAGGCAAAGCCAGCCTGACCTTCACCGTGCCCGACGCGGAACGCGAGAGAGCCCTCAAGGTGGCTGGCGAGATCTCCGCCCAACTCGGCTGCGCACCGATCACCAGTTCGCCCAAAATCGCCAAGCTCTCGGTGATGGGCGTCGGCCTGCGCAGCCATACGGATGTGGCCATTCGCATGTTCCGCGCCTTGTCGGCGGCGGGGATCAACGTGGAGATGATCAACACCAGCGAGGTCCGCGTGAACGTCGTCGTCGACGCCCGGCATGGCAAGCAGGCCCAAGCCGCGCTGCAGGAAGCCTTCCAGGACGTCCGCGTTTAGCAAGTCGGTGACAGAGCATGGCCCGCCTGCTAACGCACGGCGCCTGCCGCGGGACGTCCCCACAGCGCGAGGACGTTCTTCACCCGAGCCGACCACACATGGCGGCGTACGGCCTGATCGGCGGCGGCCTGGTCGGCCACCCAATTGAGCTGGATGGAGCGCCGCGGCCCGACGAAGGGCTGGTGGCCATGCCACGCGTTCGGCGTGTTGACGAACGCCACCATTGCTCCGGCAGTCGGCGCGATTTCGGCGACCGCGTCATCCAGGTTGTTACCCGACCGCAGTAGTCGGAGCCGCCCTCCGGCTGCAGTCCACTCGTCGTTCAGATAGATCAACACCGTGACCAGCTTGCTCCGGCTGTCGAGGTGGATCGAACCGTTCTTCTGCACCGTCTGCCCGCGAACCGTGATCGTGACGGGCCGGTTCGACAGGTCGATCTCGAGCTTGCGGGCGAACTGCTCGCGCAGCTCGGGGCTCGCCAGTTCCTGGCAGAGTGTCCGGAAGGCAGGTCCATATTCGAGCGCGGAAAGCGGGTAGCTCCCTCCCTGCGAGATTCGCGGAAAATCCGCGGAGATCGCCGCGTAGGCATCCGGATCAATAAACTGCGGGACGATCACGAAGGGAAACGGCACCGCCACCAGCGGCGCCTCGGCCAGCGCTTGCAGATCGACCGCCGGCAAGGGTTTCGTCGTCGCGATCATGGCTACACCTTCGGGACGATTGCGGACCTGGTCCTAGACACGCCCCCAATTCACATCCCTATCCACCGGACGCTTGAGCCGCGGCTCAAGCTGCGAAACTTCCGGCGTGCCGCGCAGGCGCCGGCCGGGCGAGCAGCTCGTCGCACGCGGCACTGACGCGCTCGACCTGAATCGCCCGCATGGCGTCGTTGGCAGCGCGTTTGCGGTAGCGGCGATTCCCGGCCTGAAAGTACTCTTGGATCGCGATGTGCTGCGAACCGTACGGCCCGCAATCCTGCGGGCGCGTCGTCCCGTGCAAGACAATGCACGGAGTTCCCACCGCCACCGCCAGATGCATCGGGCCGGTATCATTCCCCAGAAAGAGCCGCGCTTCGTGCAAAAGCGCGGCCAGTTCCACCAGCGTCGCCGGCGGCGCCATGACTGCGTGGCCGGCGGAATTGGCAACGATCGCCTCCGACCAGGCTTGCTCGGCCCCCAGCGCGCGAATCACGACGCTCTGCATGTGGTGCTTGTCCGCCAGGTGTTGGGCGACCAGCCCGTAGCGCTCGGGAGGCCAAACCTTCGACGCCCAACTGGCGCCCGCACTCAGCACGGCGAATGGATAGCGAATCCCCGCTTGTTGGAGGAATTGCCGCATGGTGCGTTGCGCCGCCGGATCGATTGGCAGGCCGAACGTGACCGCCGGGTGTTGAATTCCCAGCGGCGCCAGCAACTCGAGCGAGCGATCGACGAGGTGCGTGCTCTGGACGTGCACTCGGCAATTGTCGAACCAGGTGCTTCCCTCGCCCGCGTACCGATCTCCATAACCGATGCGCTGCGGCGCTCCCGAGAGCCAACCGACCAGCGCGGTCTTCAAGCGGCATTGCAAGTCCAGGGCGATGTCGAACTTGCCGGCCCTCACGCGGCGAACGAGCTTCCAGATTTCGCGCGGCGACTTGAACCAGCGGCGGGGCAGGACGATCAGCTCATCGATTTCGGGATGCTCCCGCAGTAGGGGCGCGCCCGGCGCCTCAACGACCCAGCAGAGGTGCGCCTGCGGAAATCGGGCACGCAGGGCGCACAGCGCCGGCAGCGAAAGAATCGTGTCGCCGATCGCCGACATCCGCAGGATAAGAATGCGTGGTGAGCTTCGAGACCCCATGGTCACCTTTATCCACTGAGCGGTTCGCGCCGCCTCGCAGCAACTCCGCCAGGGATGCGTGGCGGGCCAGTCAGGGCGGGCAGTATAGGAAGCTAGCGGAATCCTCCCAATACTGGTTTTCGACGGAGCCTCCCTAGTACCGCGCCGTCTCCACAGCCTGCGGCGCGAGCTCCAGGGCAGCCCACACGACCGGGTGGTCGGAGGCGCCCACCTCGCCCATCCCGGCTTCGCGCACGACGAGTCCGCGGGTCAGAATCCAATCAATGTGCGACGGGGGGTTCTCCTGGTGGTGCCGTCCGAGGACGTCGACCACGCCTGGCGACTCGAGGAGTCGGCATAGTTCCGCATCGCCGGCGGTCGTGTTGAGATCTCCCATCAGAATCGCGGGCTCGGGGAGCGCCAGAAAGTAATCGGCCACGTACCGCAATTGAGCCTTCCGCTCGCGATCATCGCGGCGATCGATGTGCGTGACGACAACCCGCAGCGGTTTGCCCGAGAACTTAGCCTCGAGCACGACTAGATTGCGAAAGCCTTTGCCAAAACTGCGCGGCAGCGGGATGCGTTCCCACCGCTCCACCGGCAGGCGGGTGACGACGCCGTTGCCGAAGTCGTAGTGCCACCACCGGCGTTCCGAGGGGGCGAACAGCCAGGGCATGTCCAGACGGCGTGCCAGCTCCTCGACTTGGGTCTTGCGCTCGATCAGAAACGGCCCTTCGACTTCGTTCAGTCCGACCAGGTCGAGCGTGCGAATCTCGCTGGCGATGCGGTCCAGATCGCGCCGGTTGTCGAGGCCTTTGCCGCCATGAATGTTGAAAGTGCCCACGCGCAGGATGGCCGGCGCCGTGCCTCCCGCAGTCGACGTGCTCGCCCCCCCTCGCAGCGAGGTTCCCGCGGCCGGTCCGGTCCCGACGCGGTGGCTGCTCTGCCACACCAAGGCAGCAGTTAGCAGCAGGAGCGCCAGGCCGAGGAGCCTTGTGCCGCGGCGGAGGCGGGCTCGACCAGGCGCCGGTCCTGTTGGCCGACCTGACTGCGGTTCGAGCATCAGTGCGGGGGACAACGGCATTGCGGACGGATTCCTCGGGAAGATCGACCTGGCACAAGCGACGGCAGTTACGGTGGGACTGCCCGGACCCAAAGTCCGCAGATCCTAAACCGGCCCAGTGCTGCGCCCAATACCGATCCGCGCCGCAGCAAGCTGGCAGAACCTGTGCTGGCGCGAAGGGGTTTGCACGCCGCACATTCGTCTTTCACAATGCTCGTGACGCCTTGCTCTCCGGGTTCCCCAGACCGTCCTTCGACTGGAGGTTCCATGCCGCGTACCTGGCTCTTTCGTGACAGCAGTTTTGCAAGACCGCTGTCCTTCGCGTTAACGCTAGCGTTGCCGCTCGTCGGTGGAGTGCTCGATGCGCGCACGGCGGCAGCGCCAGTCGAGCTCAAAGCCGGCACCGCCCGGGCGGTCATCACTCCGGACGAGCCCCTGACGCTCGTGACAGGCAAGCTGCCCACCGGAAAGCTTCACGACATCTACGCCCGAGTGCTGACGCTCAACGACGGGGCCGGCCGGTTGGTGTTTGTGACCTACGACCTGAACTGCCTCGATGTTGCGACGCCTCTCCTGCGCAAGCGTTGCCGGGACGAGTTGCAGATCGATCCTGCCCGGCTGATTCTGCTGGCGACCCACAATCATGCGGCCCCGATCCAGATCGTGCCGGCCAACTTTGCCTACGGCCGCCGGCTGGCGGACAAGCTGTTCGCGATGATTCAAGAGGCAATCGCCTCGGAGCGCGGCCCGGTCAAAGTGGAATTTGCGGTCGGACCCGCGTACTTCGTCCGGGCGATCGGTAACGCTCCGGCCGACTACGACCTGCAATTGCTGAAGGTCACGCGGGGCGACGAACTTTGCGCGGTCCTGTTCACCTTTCCGACGCATCCCCTCCAGTCGTCAGAGACCTTGATCGACACCGGCCACCCAGGCTATGCGCTCGACGAGCTCGAGCGGCAATACCCGGGTGCGCTGGCGATGTATGGCGACGCCTGCGGCGGTAATCAGTTCCCCGACCGCGGCATGATCATGACCGGCTCGCACGAGCAGGTGCAGCAGCTCGGCCACGAACTGGCCGTCGCGGTTAGCGAGCTTTTGCAGCGGCCCGCCCGCGATGTCACCGGTCGGCTCAAGGCCTCGCTGGAGGTCTTGTCGCTGCCGCTGGCCCCGCCTCTTTCGCTGGCAGAGACGGAAGCGCTGATCGCCGCCAAGAAGGTCCCGCTCGACGTCGGCATCGTTCCCTACCCGCATCCCGACCGCGGCACAAACTGGATTCGGGCC
>JAEUIK010000752.1 GCA_016793185.1 Planctomycetaceae bacterium
GGGCCTCGGCGTGCACGGCGGCCAGGGCCGCTTGAATCGTGTACACCCCCACCCGTTGGGTCGCGAATGCCCGCCGCACGAGATCACGACCTTCCGCGATCAGCTCCCGGTTCCACAGGGTACGGTCCTGGTCCTCGAGCAGGATCAAATCACCCTGGGGCGAGGCGCGCGCTTGACGCCGCGATTCGTGTAGCAACATCAAGGCGAGCAATCCCAGGACTTCAGGGTCGGGCAACAGCTCCACCAGCACGCGCCCCAGGCGGATGGCCTCGGTCGAAAGATCGGCACGCGTAAGCTGTGTGCCCGACGAGGCCGAATACCCCTCGTTGAACACGAGGTAAATCACCGCCAGGACCGAGTCGAGCCGTTCGGGCAACTCGCCCAGCGAGGGGACCTGATAGGGGATGCCCGCATCGCGAATCTTGGCCTTGCCGCGGACAATGCGTTGAGCAATGGTCGCCGGCGCCACGAGAAATGCACTGGCGATTTCTTCGGTGGAGAGTCCGCACACCTCGCGCAAAGTGAGCGCCACGCGCGTGCTATCGGCCAGGGCCGGGTGGCAGCAGGTGAAGATCAAGCGGAGCCGGTCGTCTTCGACTTCCTCGTCGGCCGCGCCGGGGATGACCGGCTTCGCGCGATCGAGCCTTGCGGCGAGATCTTCGAGCGACGCATCGAAACGCGAGCGGCGGCGAATCGCATCGATCGCTTTGAAACGCCCGGCCGAAACGAGCCATGCGCGGGGATGCGCGGGCACCCCCTCCCGCGCCCATTGTTCGACCGCGGCGGCGAACGCATCGTGCAGCGCTTCCTCGGCCAGGTCGAAATCCCCCAGCATCCGCACCAGCGTTGCGAACACGCGGCGCGAGTCGCGACGATAGACGTCGGCAACGACCTCTTGGACGGAGTGGGACTGCGGATCGGTCATCGCACGAGGACTTGAGGTGGCGGTCGCCGGTGGAATCGCCGCATGTTCACCAGCTTACCCGTCGCGCGGCCGCGCGAGAAGCGTGGTGCGACGCCGGCGAGTTGATCCGGCGCGAATCGGTCCCCATAATGTCGGCTCGATTGCGGGCGCCAGCGCAAGGCGATTCTCGTGGGGGGAACGCACGCTGGACGACCAGGCGCCGATGATAGGTCGCTTCTGATGGATCAGCCGGACGAGTTCGATCCATACGCGCAGAACGAGCTGGGCATCGTCGCGCCTCCCAAGAGCCTCCTCGCGGCACTGCGCAAGATCGGCCCCGGCATCATCCTGGCCGGGAGCATCGTCGGCACCGGCGAACTATTGCTGACGACCTCGCTGGGCGCCGAGTACGGCTTCGCGTTTCTTTGGTTGATCCTCTTTAGCTGCGTGGTGAAGGTTTTCATCCAGATCGAATTGGGGCGCTACGCGCTCTCGTCGGGCGAACCGACACTCGCGGCCCTGAACAAGCTGCCCGGCTGGAGATTCGGCGCCCACTGGCTCGTCTGGTGGTGGTTCATCATGCTCCTCTTCACGGTCTCGCAGCTCGGGGCGATGGCTGGCGGTGTGGGGCAGGCGCTGAACCTGGCTTTTCCCGGAGTTACGCCACGGATCGCTGCCCAGTTGCAGTCGTTCGCGCCCGGTCTGGCGGTGACGCTGCGCGAGCGTCCGGAACATCCCTGGGCGATCATGACCGCGCTCGTGGCCATCCTGTTGCTCCTGAGCGGCGGCTACCGGCGCATCGAGTTCATCACGACATTCCTGGTGGCGGGCGTGACGTTCGTGACCGTGGCCTGCGTCGCGCTGCTGCCGAGCATGGGCTACGGAGTGGGCCTCGACGACATCCGGCAGGGCTTTTCGCTGGACCTCTTGACCTTGCCGGCCGGCGCCATCGCCGCCGCCTTCGGCGCTTTCGGCATCACCGGAGTCGGCGCTTCGGAACTCTACGCCTATCCCTACTGGTGTCTGGAGAAAGGGTATGGCCGCTACACCGGTCCGCGTAACGGCTCGCCCGAGTGGGCCGACCGCGCGCGCGGCTGGCTGCGGGTGATGTACCTCGACGCCTGGGTGAGCATGCTCGTCTTCACCGTGGCCACGGTCGCTTTCTATATTCTCGGAGCGACCGTCCTGCATCGGCAAGGGCTGGTGCCGGAGAAGTCGCAAATGATCGCGACGCTCTCGGAGATGTATGTCCCCACGTTCGGCGCGTGGACCAAGATCGTCTTCTTGATCGGGGCCTGGGCGGTACTGTTCAAAACGCTGTATGTGGCCTCGGCCTCGAACAGCCGGCTGACCGCGGACTTCCTTGGACTCGCCCGGTTCGTCCGTTACACGTCGGCCGCGGATCGGGCCAAATGGATTCGCCGCTGCTGCACCTTTTATCCGTTGCTGGGCATTGCCTGGTACCTCTGGCTGCGCGACCCCCGGGCGATGACGATTCTGGGCGGGTTCGTGCAGGCGGCCACGCTGCCGATCATCTCGGCAGCAGCCATCTTTCTGCGCTATCGACGGCTCGATCCCCGGTTGGCGCCGTCCAAGTGGTCCGATGCCTGCCTCTGGCTGGCGTTTCTCTCGATCACGGCGGTCGCCCTCTATGCCGTGCCGAATTGGCTGCTGCACGACGCCTGGCCGGCGCTGTTCGGCAGCCCCGGCGCGAAGTAACCGCGCGCGAGCTCAGGGGGAGATCGTGGCCGAGTCGCGGGCGAGCGCCGCAGTCACCCGACGTTCGCGCCGCTGCAGCGCCAGCACTCCCGCTCCAGCGCAGATCGTGAAGATCACTTCCGAGAGCATCCACGACAAGGGCATACCGGCGGTCAGGTCGATGCCGATCAAGAGCACGCCGAAGAGGATCGCCGTCACCCCCCACCAGGTGATCAACGGGGCATACCGCCGCGGATCGGTGGCGAGCAGCAGTGTCAACGAACCGAATGC
>JAEUIK010000763.1 GCA_016793185.1 Planctomycetaceae bacterium
TAGCGAGCTTGCGCCGTGGCGAGCCGAGGCGGCCGCGACGCTCCGACTGCCAGGGCCGCGGGTCGTGATCCTCGATGTCGCGCCGGTCGGCGACGATTATCAGTTGGACTCGCCCGGTCCGATGGCCGGGCGCATCGCCCGGTTTCGGCAGGCCCTGGGGGGCAAATAATCGCTCAAAGCCAGCGGCAGCCTGGAGTTAACAGGCAGCGGTTTGGGGGGGGATGAATCTCTCACCCCGGGGGAACCCTGAGTAGCAACTGGGTCCCGTTGAGGGGTACAATCCCATCAGGGGTCGGCTGCCGCCAGGGGGCCGAAACTCCGGGCGAGCCCGCCGGGTATTCTTGGTTGGCTCGAGGGAGCCCTGGCAGTCCGCTCGGCAGCGACCTTCGTCCGTTGCCGGGGTGGGTCGCAAGTAGCCTGTCGCTTGTCCCCGACCGTTCGGTTCGGGGCAAAATGTCTATCGGCGTTCGCTCGTTCGGTTTTCGTGGGATCGGGGTTCTTTGCCACGGGTGAGGTAGGACCATGAAGCGGTGTCGCGCGTTCCAAGGTGGGATTTCCCTTCCGCTCGGGCTGTTGCTCATCGGCACGGTGTGGGCCAGCCATGGCCATGCGCAAGTGTCCGGCGCCGAAAAGAGCGCCCCGGCACACGTCGCCAGCGCCGCGGTCGAGCCGCGCTTGGGCGAGGAGCTCAAGAGCTTCAGTCTCAAGGACTGCTTTGGCAAGGAGCGCACGCTCAGCGAGTTCGCCAACAAGAAGATCCTGGTACTGGCCTTCGTCGGCGTCGAGTGCCCGCTGGCCAAGCTGTACGGTCCCCGTCTGGCCGAGTTGGCGGCCGAGTACGAGTCCCGCGGCGTCGGCTTCATTGGCATCGACTCGAATCGCCAGGACACGCTGACGGAGCTGGCCGACTACGGCAAGCTGCACGGAATCAAGTTCCCGCTGTTGTCGGACCTGGGGAACGTGGTGGCTGACGCCGTCGGGGCGCGCCGCACGCCCGAAGTGTTCGTGCTCGATGCCGACCGCATGATCCGTTACGCGGGGCGCATCGACGATCAATACGGCTTCACCACCGGCAGCGGTTACGCCAAGCCGGAACTGAGCAAGAGCGAATTGAAGAATGCCCTGGAAGAGCTGCTCGCCGGCAAGCCGGTGAGCCTGGCGACGACGGAAGTGCCGGGCTGCTTGATCGGCCGCGTCCGCGAGCCCAAGGCGGGATCCGACGTCACCTATTCGAATCAGATCGCGCGGATCTTCGCCGGGCACTGCGTCGAGTGCCATCGCAGCGGACAGATCGGTCCCTTCGCGATGACGAGCTACGAGGAAGTGCTCGGCTGGTCGGAGATGATCGCCGAGGTGGTTCGCGAGGAAAAGATGCCCCCCTGGCACGCCGATCCGCGGTGGGGACACTTCTCGAACGACATTCGCCTCTCGGCCGAGGAGAAACAGCAGATCGCCACCTGGGTCGCCAACGGCTCGCCCGAGGGGAACAAGGCCGATCTGCCGGAACTGCCGAAGTACGTCGAAGGTTGGTCGATGCCGCAACAACCGGACGTCGTCTACGACATGCGGGCGGAGCCCTTCGAAGTTCCGGCCGAAGGCGTCGTCGATTACCAGTATTTCACCGTCGATCCCGGCTTCACCGAAGATAAGTGGATCACGATGGCCGAGGCGCTGCCGGGCAATCGGGGCGTCGTGCATCACATCATCGCGTTCGTTTCGCCCCCCAAGGGCAAAGCGCTCCACGGCGAAGGGGGCGGCGAGGGCGAAGGGGGCGAACTGCTCGTGGGCTACGCCCCCGGCACGCGCCCGGCGGTCTGCCCCCCCGGCATGGCCAAGAAGATCCCGGCCGGCAGCAAGATCGTCTTCCAGATGCACTACACGCCCAACGGCTCGCCGCAGAAGGATCTGAGCAAGATCGGTCTCGTGTTCTGCGACGACCCGACCAAGATCAAGCAGCGCGTGATCACGACCAACGCGATCAACGCCCTGTTCGAGATTCCAGCCGGCGCCGACAACTTCGAAGTCAAGTCGACCAAGAAGATCCGCCAGGACTCGATGCTGCTCTCGATGTTCCCGCACATGCACCTGCGGGGTAAGTCGTTCCACTACGAAGTCATTATGCCCGACGGCACCCGCGAGGTTGTGCTGGACGTGCCGCGATACGACTTCAACTGGCAGTACTCGTACCTCCTCGAGAAGCCGCTGCTGTTGCCCAAGGGTTCGAAGATGGCCTGCGTGGCCCACTTCGACAATTCGGCCGAGAACCCGGCCAACCCGGATCCGAGCAGCCCCGTTCGCTGGGGCGATCAGACCTGGGAAGAAATGATGATCGGCTGGTTCGACGTCGCGGTTCCGGTCGAGCACAGCTCGAGCGACAAGCCCGAGAAGCCGGCCGAACCGAAGGCGGCGCAAGCGGCGCCGGCGGTCGAGGCCGCGGCCGGCAATTAGTGCAGCCTGCAGCGACGGCGACAAAATCGCTGAGCTCTAATTTTACCGCATGACCTCTCCAGGGGAGGCTTGTGCCAGAGGCCCCCAGGGCCATTTGGTGTGAGCCTCCCCTGTCGTTTAGAATCTGGGCGTCTAGAATCTGGGCGACTCAGTTTCACGCCGAGCGGCCGTGGTCGCTCTTCCTCGCCGCCTTGGTTGGGGCGTCTCGCGTATGGACCGGATACCTCGACCGCTGCTCCTGCTCGCCGCAGCGCTGGGAGCGCTGCTCCTGGCGCCCACCCCGCTCGTCGCCGAGGATTGGCCGCAATTCCGCGGACCGCGCGGCGATGGAACCTGGCAGGGGCCCCGGCTGGCTCTCTCCTGGCCCGAGGCCGGGCCGACCGTCGCCTGGCGACGGCCCCTCGGCGGCGGATACGCGGGCGTCGTGGCCGCGGGCGGGCGCGTCTACGCCATGGATCGCCAGACCGCGCCGCGCGAGGTCGAACGGGTGCTCGCCTTCGACGCCGAGTCGGGTGAGCACTTGTGGACGCATGAGTACCCCGTTGCCTACGGTGATCTCGACTATGGGACCGGTCCCCGCGCCGCCCCCACGATCCACGACGGACGTGTCTACACGCTGGGGGCCGTCGGACATGCGTGCTGCCTCGACGCGGTGACCGGCAAAGTGATCTGGTCCAAAGACTTTGTCCGCGAGGGGGCCGAACTGCCGACCTGGGGGCTGGCCGCGTCGCCTTTGATCTGGCGCGACCTGGTGATCCTGCATCCCGGACTCCGTCCCGTTGGGTCGCTCGTGGCGCTCGACGCTCGATCCGGGGTCGAAAAGTGGCGTGCCTCGGCCGACCCGGCTGGCTACGCCACGCCCATCGTCGTCGAGATTGCCCAGCGTCCCCGGCTGATCGCCTGGACGCCGACCAACGTCCTGGGACTGGATCCGAGCACGGGCGAAGTTTTCTGGAGCGTTCCCTATCCCGTCACCTACGGCGTTTCGATCGCAGCTCCGGTCTTCCACGGCGGGCTGGTCTTCGTCGCCGGATACTGGGAGGGCTCCAAAGCCATCCGACTCGGCGACGCCCCCGCGGAGGCCACGCTCGTGTACGAAGAGAATCGCAATCTGCGCGGGCTGATGTCGCAACCGCTGGTCAAGGAGGGGTATGGCTACCTGCTCGACAAAGGGCACGGGCTGATTTGCTTTCGCCTCGAGAATGGCGAGAAGGTGTGGGACGACGGTTTTCGCCTCACGCCGCGCGGCCGCAACCCACAGGCTTCGCTCGTCTGGACCGGCCAGGGCGACCAGGTGCTGGCACTCAATGCCGAAGGGGAGCTGATTCTGGCCAGCCTCACGCCGCGCGGGTACGAAGAGCACGCGCGCGCGAAGATCCTGGAACCGACCTGGGCCCACCCTGCTTACGCGGGCGCGCGAGTCTATGCACGCAACGATCAAGAGATCGTGGCCGTCGAGTTGCCGCTGGCCGAGTGAACCATCCGATCCGCTGACGATCCCAAGGGGAAAATACCCATGACGACACCGTCCACCCCGCGCCCGGCCACGGTTCCGCTGGTCGAAGAAGCGCAGGCCCAGGGCCTGGTGCGCGAGATTTACAACGACATCAAGCGGACCAAGAACATCGACTTCGTGCCGAACTTCTGGAAGACGCTCGCCAGCCATCCGCCGCTTCTGGAGCAGACCTGGCTGCGGCTCAAGTCGGCAATGGCTCCGGGCAAGCTCGATCCCTTGACCAAAGAGATCATCGCCCTGGCGGTCTCGGCGACCAACGGCTGCCGCTACTGCATCAACTCGCACACCGCGGCGGTGAAGAAGCTGGGCCTCGACGACGAGGGGCTCGGCGAACTGATGGCCGTCGTCGCGGTCT
>JAEUIK010000764.1 GCA_016793185.1 Planctomycetaceae bacterium
CTTCCGCCGGCGCACTCCAGGCGACGCGCGGCGGATCGCTGGAGAGGTAGCTTTCTTCGTAGAGGGCCGCCGGAAACTTGCCTTCGTACTCGGCTGGAATCTCGAGCCCCACGCTGTGGGTCAAAAGCGACGCCATGTCGAGGATGTTGCACCGCTCCACCGTGGCGTTGCGTTTGAGGCCGGGGCCGACGCCCCACAAGACGCCTTGGGGATGGTGGGTGCCGACGGGCGCCGTCCGATCGATCACCGGCTGGGCCGCATTCAGCACCGAGAGAAAACCATGATCCCGCAAAGTCAGGGTCAGATCCGGCGCGCGCCCCATCCAGGGGCCGGCAAACCACTCTTCGCGCTTCTTGATCTCGGTGATCACCTGGCAGCCGTCGGAGCCACGTAGCGCCAACAGCTCGCTGATCAGACGCTCGCGAAACGCGTGATACTCGGCCGGGGGGACGTTGAGGATGTAGATGCCGTTGCAGCTTGGCGTCAGCGCTGCGGCGCGCGTGCGACTCCAGTCGTAGACGCCCATGTACTTGGTGAGACGCTCGACGACAATCGACTCGCTCTGGTCTTCGGCGACTTCGCCACTCCAGGTGAGATGGCCGAGATCGTGCAGGTACTTGTTGATGTAGACAATCTCGCGACAGGCGGTGAAGCCATGGTCCGAGGCAATAAAGACGCGCCCCCAGGGGCCGACGATCTCCAGCGTCCGCCCCAGGAAGTCGTCGATCTGGCGGAAGTACTGGTCGCAGAGATCGATGACCTGCGTCTCCCAGGCGGTCGGTTTCGCTGGCCGGCACCGCGGATCGAGGTAGCGATAGGCCAGGTGTTGGATCTTGTCGACGCCGTCGAAGACGATCGCCGTCAGATCGCTGGGTTCGTGGGTCATCAGGTACTCGAGCGCCGAGAACCACGCGCGTTCCCGCTCGATATGCAGGCTGATCCATTCGAACCAGCGCTCGGGCGGCATCTCGGCCAACCCCTCGCGCTCAATGTCCAGATCAAGACCCAGGACGGAAACGTCGAAGTGCGGAACCTTTTCGAGCCGCGCGAAGAGATCGGGCGGATAACTCGAGCGCTTCAGGTACCGGCCCGGGACGAAGCCCGGCATGGTGTGGCCGTTGACGGGCTCGGCCGGCGCCAGCCCAAAGTAGTTCAAAGCGGTGACCCGTTTGCCGTGGTCCGACAATGTGCGCCAGAGCGTCGGCACTTGCCGGTCGCGCGCGGTGTTGAAGCGGAGAAAAACCCCCGCGTCGGTCCGCTCGACGCGGACAAAGTCGTGAATGCCGTGGTGTCCCATGCTGCGACCCGTGGCCAGCGTGGTCCAGGCCTGCGGGGTGATCGGCAGCGGCGTCGATTCCAGCTCGCAGCGGACGCCTTGTTCGCGCAACCGTTGCAGGTTGGGCATCACGCCGCGCTCCAGCAGCGGGTCGAGCACATTGTAGGTGGCGCCATCCAGGCCAAAGAGCACGGTTCTCATGGATCGATCCTGTCGTGGGTTGCGGCCGAGTGGGACAATCTCGGAACTGCGGCTGTGCGTCAGGCGGGAGCGCCGTTGCCCCCCAGGTTGTGGGCGAGGAACTGCGCGATCTGCCGGACGGTCAGGTCGGCCACGTACGCTCCGTTGGTCATCAGGAGCTGCTCGAAAGGGAGATCGCGTCGGCCGTACCGATCTTCAATCGCGGTCACGAGGTAGACGACGTCGAGCGACTCGAAGCCGAGATCGTTGACGATCTGAGTTCCGGCGCCGAGCGGAGCGCTCAGGCCGAGGTCGTCCCAATCGGCGGTGAGCTCCGCGAGAATCGCAATCACATCCTGTTCGAAATCGGGTCCGGCCGCGGCTCCACTCATAGACAACCTCCACAGCTCCTCAAGGAACGTCACTTGGTTTCAATCAGACAAATCACGATGGCGAGGCCTTCATGGACGCGCCAGTAGGTGTCGTATCGCCGCGGCTGGGGGCCACTCGGGAAAGCAGCAGCCAGGGGCCCGCGGAGTTCCACGGTAATTCGCCCCGTTGAGACGTCGAGAGCCTGAATCACCGCGCTCCGCGGTCCTCCCAAGACTCCGCGCCCCAGGGCCTTGCCCACCGCCTCCTTGGCACCCCAGGCGGCGCGTTGCCACGCTTCGGCTTGCAGCGTCGATGCCGCGGCAGCCGCACGAATTCGCTGCTGTTCGTCCGGTGTCAACGCTTCGTCCAGAAGTTCTGCGGACAACGGTTGTACCGGCTCGCAGTCGAGGCCGATCCCGGCAAATGCGCCTGGCCGCGCCGCAATGGCGATGCCCGCGAAGGTCTTGTGCGACAAGCTTACCAGCGCTGCTTCGCGCTCGCCCACGGTTGCACTCGGCCGTCCGTGGGGATCGTGGACGATCCGGGTGTCGGCCAGATAGTCGCTGTGGCGCAACACTCCGCGCACCGCTTCCTTGGCGGCCATGCGCCCCAGGAGCCAATCGGCGAGCGGGACAGGCGGGAGCTTGAGTCTCTGGAACTCCTCACGCTCGACGCGGTCGAGAATCATGTATGCCAGCACGCGCGCCCAGTGCGCCTTCGCCAGGATCTTCTGGCCCGAGAGCGTGGCCGACCGAATCTCGACGCGCTCGATTCCGGGCACTCCCGCAAAGAGTGCGTTCAAGGAACGCTCGGCGAGGTGCTCGCGGGGCTCGCGGCAATACAGGTAGAGTGACTTGGGAACATCGACCGCATCGTCGAGCTTGCCCAGGTAGCGCAGGACTGCGCAATCCTCCGCTTGCGTAATCTCGGTATCCGAATGCAATCGCTCGCCCGCCGCGGCAAAGGTGGAGCGGGCCGTCATCGCTTGCGCGCCAAATGCAGCCCGGCTGAACTCCAGCCGCTCGATCGCGTGGGGAAAGGCAAACGTGCGGCAGACGCGCGTCGAGTCCACATCGCAGTACACCAGGCCGGGCATTTGCGAGGCCGCGTCGATCAGAGCGACCGGCAACGCGAGTCGTCCGGCGGTCCCCAGCAGGGCTGTCGGGTCGGGGTGTCGCAACCGCGCGCGAATCGCCTTCGGTCCCCAGTCCTCGACGGCCGCAATGCCTTGGAAAGCCGGACCGTGGTACATGATCCGCGCGTAGGGATTCTCCTGCTGCCAGCGGGGGGCCCCGTGATTCGAACGCGGCAGCCGTGCTGTCCCGAGCGTCTCGGGCAAGGCGCCCAGCTCGACCCTCGCGGAGGCGATCTCCGGTTCGCCGTCGCCATCCGCCTCGAGCAGCCGGACGGCGACGCGGTTTTCCGCTTCGGCGACAGCGATTGCGCGCACCCGTCTGGTCTGGCCGGGGAACGTCAACCAGCCTCCTGCGCGGATGGATGAGAACGCCACGACTTCCAGATCCGGCACGAGCGTCGCTGCCACTTCGGCGATCAATTCCAGACTCATCGCCAGCGGCATCACCGGCAGCGGGCGGAGCTGTGGATCGCGTGTCGAGACCGTTCCGCCAAAGAACGTGTGGTCGCGGAGGAATAAGTGCCGATCAACGTCCCATTCGCACTCGGCCACCAACCGCTCACCCGGTCGATGCTCGAGCACCGCGTGCACGAACGGATACGGATGCGCCGACGTCGTCGACCTGCGAGTCGCCGGTGGCACGGCGGAGTGGAGCGCCGTCGAGGCTGGGGGCCGCGACGCGACCTGCAGAGCAGGGGCTGCGGCCGTTGAAACAGAGATCATTGCCGGTTGCGAGGGACGCAACGGGAGCCTGCCCAGCGCGGTTGCGCTGCCCGAGTTCGCCTGGAGAGCCGCTCCACGCATTGCCGCCGCGGCGCTCTGTGTCTGCAGGAACTGTTGCATCGTCGCCTGGAACTCGCGGTGCGCCGACTCGGCGACGGATCGCGGGACCGCCGCCGGCGAACGGGAGGCGACATCCATTGACTGGATCGGCGCGCTCGGAGCAGGGGCCGTCCAAGCCGGCGACGGCTGCCTGGGCGGGTCGGCGGGGAGCGCATCGTTAGACGGCGGCCGGCGCTCGCCATTCGAGTTCACGCCGCGTGACTGCGCGGCGGGCGCGACGCTCGGTTCGGTCGCAGCCGCGGTAGGTATCGCGGTGCTGCGCCACTCGGCGGCAAACTGCTCCGACAGTTCCAACAGCGGCAACTCGAGCGGGAGTACCGGCTCGGGGCGGGGGGCCTGGACGGGCGGGGCGTCGAAGTCGAGCCGTTGCGGACTGCGCCGACGGAACAACTCGGCGAGGCGCAGCGGCACCCCGTGCGCCGCCAGCACTCCCAACGCACGGCAGAGTTGCTCGATCCCACCCTTGTTGGGAACGTCCAACGCGACCGCCGCGTGGGGGCGCTTGCCCAGCGTGTCGGCCACGAAGGCCGACAGGTTGCCACGGGGGCCACACTCGATAAAGATTCGGGTGCCGGCCCCGTACATCCCTTCGATCGTCTCGCGGAACCGGACTTTGCTGCGCCATTGGCGCACAGCCAGCTCGCGCACTCCTGGGGCGTCCTGCGGCATGGGGGCCGCGGTTGCGCAGGACCAGAGCTCCACTCGAGGCGGCCTGAGTGTCAGTGAATCGAAATAACGTTCGACGATGGGGCAGGCCGGCGCAAAGGCCGCCGTGTGATACGGGCGGTCCCAGGCCAGGCGCTGGCAGAGTCCACCCTTCCCCTGCAGCCGCGTCAGCAAGTCGCTCATCGCCGCGTCGCTGCCGACCAGAATCCGCTGGTGCGGGCAATTGTCGATGGCCACTTCAACGTCGCCCGACGATTCGGCGAGCACGCGGGTGAGGACCTCGTCGGGCATTCCCCCGACCGAGAGCAGCGTGCTGGGGGGCAAGACCCGCGCTTCCTGCAACTCGATTGCGGAATTCATGCCGGCGACGATCGCTCCCAGCAGCGTCTCCTCGTCGACGTCGGCATACGCCCCGGCGGCGAGCAGGGCGGCGTACTCGCCACTGCTATGCCCCACAACCCGCTGCGCGTCGATCTCAAACAGCCGGAGCAAGCGCCACAAACCTCGCGCCGCGGCCGTGACCGAGGCCACGGCCAGGTCCATCCGATACAGCTCCTGCTCGGCTGCCTTTTCCTGGGCTGGCTGCGGAAAGAGAACCTGGCCGAGCGATTCGCCGCGGGATTCCAACGCCCGACTTGTCAGATCGAACTCGGCGCGGACCTCAGGGAAATGGCGGCAGAGCTCGCCGAGCATATTGGGATACTGCGAGCCTTCGCCGGGAAAGACGAGCGCGACCGAGCCAGACTCGGACAGCGGTTGGGCGTGCCAGTAGACGCCCCCCCGGTCCTGGATGCGCTCCCGCTGGGGATCTTCCAACAGCGGCGCGACCTGGTTCAGCTTTTTGACGAGGTCGGCCAAATCCTGGGCGATGATCGCCACGCGGCTCTTGCCCGGCATTTCGGCGCAACTTGCCGCCACGTCGAGCAGCGTGCAACCGGTACTCTGTTCCACCCAGCTCGCGAGACTCCGCACGCGCCGGGCCAGGGCGGCTCGATCCTCGGCCGCGACTACCACGAGCTCGCAGGGCCATTCCCGTTCGAGATCGGTTCGGTCGGGTTCGCTGGCGGCGTGTTCTTCCAGCACGACATGGGCATTGATGCCGCCAAAACCAAAAGCATTGACTCCCGCGCGGCGCGGTGTTTCGGCTTTGCCATGCAACCAGGGGCGGGGCTCGTTGCACAGAAAGAATCTCGATTCGTCGAGCTTGAGTGCCGGGTTCGGCGTCTCCGCGTGTAACGTCGGTGGCAGCACGCGATGGTAGAGCGCCAGCGCCGTCTTGATCAGCGAGACGGCCCCCGAGCCGGGAACCAGGTGCCCGACCATCGACTTCGCGCTCCCCAGGGCGACGTCGGGATGAGGCCCCCGGCGGGGTCCGAAGGTTGCGTTGAGCGAGTTGATCTCGACGCCGTCGCCCAGCGGAATGCCGGTGCCGTGGGCCTCGACCAGCTGGACCGAGTCGGGGTCGAGCTCAGCTTCTTCGTAGGCGCGTCGAATCGCGAGCTGCTGCCCTTCGGTGCGGGGGGCCAAGAGGCCCGCTCCGTTGCCGTCGGAGGACACGCCCGCCGCCTTGATCAGCGCGTAGATCCGGTTGCCGTCGCGCTCGGCGTCGCGGCGACGCTTCAGCAGCAGCATGCCGCACCCCTGGCCGAGCACGGTCCCCTCGGCGGCGGCTGAGAACGGAGCGATCTTGCCCTCGCGGCTCAGCGCCTGCAGGTGACAAAACATGATATGAATCTGCGCGGGGGCGGAAACCTGCGTTCCTCCCACGAGCATGGCGTCGCTCCGGCCGGCGCGGAGCTCGCGGAGCGCGTGGTCGACGGCCACCAGAGTCGACGAGCAAGCGCAGTCGACGGTGTAAGCCGGTCCATGCAGGTCGTACCGATTCGCGATGCGCCCCACCAGGGCGCTATGGCACAGCCCCGGAAATGTGTCGGCGTTGGCCGGCGGCAGTTTGCGTTTGAGCTCCTGGCGAATTTTCTCGAGGTCGGCGGCGCTGCGGTGCGGCTCGAGCTGTTGCAGCAAACCCACCACCTGATCGACGGCCAGCGTCCGTTGAAACACCGTGACCCAGCCACGATTGACGAAGATGCCGCGTCCCATGATCACGCCGGTCTTGGCGCGATTCAGCGGAATATCGGGAAAGCCCGCATCGGCCAGCGCCTGCGCAGCGCATTTGAGCGCCACGAACTGATCGGGCTCAGCCCCGTCGACCGCCACCGGCGGCACGCCGTACTTGGGGGGCTGAAAACGGCACAGGTCGCCGAGAAAGCCGCCGCGGCGCGTGTAGCTGCGATCGATCGCCGGGCCGGCGGGATCGTAGAAGATCTCGGGCTGCCAATCCGGGGGCGCATCGCGGATACAGTCGACCTTGCCGACGATATTCTGCCAGAATCGCGCGGGGTGATCGGCCCCGGGAAAGAGGCACGACATGCCCACGATCGCGATATCTTCGGCACGCTCCTGGATGCCCGGTCGCGAGCTACTGGTCATAGGGCCCCGCTGATGGCAATGCGATTCAGATGCTGCCCTCCGGCGCCCTCCAGACCCTCCATGTGGGCAATCAGCTTGCCGTCGCGCACGATCCAGACGTCGGCGTGATAGACCTGCCGATCCGAGCCCGGCCGCACGCGCAACCGCATTTCGACCGGACCGTCGCCGGGCGGCGCATACACGCGATAACTGCTGATTCGACTGGGGAGAACGGCGATGTCGTACAGCGCTCGCGACCAGATCATGGCCAGTTGCGGCGCCGCGTCGACAACCACGGGATCGAGAACCCAAGGGATACTGGCGCCATCGACCACTGGCGTCGCGCTCCCGCGCACCAGGGCATCAATTCCAGTCTCATCCGCGCCGCCAAAGCTCTCAATCACCTGGTACATGGGGCCATGGAAGAGCCAGCGGTCGTAGGCTTCGTTGGCCGAGGCGGCGAGCGGGGCTGAAATCGCGCTGGGCTCGCGCAGGGGGGGCGCCGCCGGCAGCGACTCGACCAGCTCGATTTCGGCATCGTAC
>JAEUIK010000769.1 GCA_016793185.1 Planctomycetaceae bacterium
GTCGTGTCGTTGTGTCGTGGTGGTTTACTTCCCCGTTTTTATCCTTGAGTGCCGTCGCGGTTGTGACTTCGCATTCGCGCCCCGACGCGCGCTACAACTTGTTCAAGCCCGCATAGGCGGCCACTTTGTAGCACTCGGCGAGCGTGGGGTAATTGAAGACGTTATCGCGGAAGTACTCGATCGTGCCCCCCAGGGCCATCACGGCCTGGCCGATGTGGATGATTTCCGAGGCGTTTTCGCCGAGCGCGTGGACCCCGAGGATTTTGTGCGTGTCGAGATGAAAGAGGATCTTGAGCATCCCGGTCTGGTCGCCCAGGATCTGCCCCTTGGCGATTTCGCGGTAGTGGGCCACGCCCGATTCGAAGGGGACGCAATCGTGCGTGAGCTGCTCTTCGGTCCGTCCCACCATCGAGATCTCGGGAATCGCGTACACGGCATACGGATAGGTGTTGGGCATCGTCTGGCCCGGCTGTCCGCAGGCGTGCAATGCGGCCAGGCGTCCCTGCTCGGACGAGGTACTGGCCAGGGCCGGAAAGCCGACGACGTCGCCGACGGCGTAAATGTGCGGGACGCTGGTCTGGTAGAACTCGTTGACGGCGAGCCGGCCGCGCGGGTCGGCCGCCAGTCCCACGGTCTCGAGCCCGAGCTGCGAAGTTCTCCCCTGTCGCCCCATCGAAAAAAGCAGCACCTCGTTCTTGATCCGCTTGCCGCTCGCCAGCAGGGCGACCGGGTGGTCGCCGTCCATCTCGACGAACGAGAGTTCCTCGCTCAGGCGGAAGGTCATTCCCCGTTCGCGCAGATGGTAGGTCAACGCGTCGGCGATCTCGACGTCGACGAAATCCAACAGTCGCGGCCGGGCTTCGACCAACGTCACCTTGGTCCCCAGCGTGGCGAACATGCTGGCGTACTCGATGCCGATGATGCCGCCGCCGACGACGGTCATGGTCCTGGGGATGTGATCGAGCTTCAGCACGCCGTCGCTGTCGATGATGCGTCCTGGCACGAGCTCGACCCCGGCCGGGCGCGCCGGCTCGGTCCCCGGGGCCAGAATGAACGTCTCGGCCGTGACGCGGCGCTCGACGTCGTCCTGGTGGATCGACAGCGTGTGCGGATCGACGAAGCGCGCCTCGCCCGAGAGCATCCGCGCGCCGTTGCGCCCCATTTGCGCCTGGATCACCTCCATCTCGGCGTTCATCACGTGATGCGTGCGGATCGTCAGATCCTGCATCGTGATCGCTTCCTTGACGCGGTAATTCTGGCCGTAGAGCGACCGGAGGCGAAATCCCGTGAAGTACAGGATGGCTTCGCGGAGCGTCTTGGAGGGAATCGTGCCGGTGTTGACGCAGACGCCGCCGACGCAGGCGCGGCGTTCGACGACGCCGACGCGCTTACCCAGCTTGGCGGCGGCAATCGCGGCCGCCTTGCCCGCCGGGCCGGTCCCCACCACAAAGAGATCGAAATCGTAATGGTCGCTCATCGCGCTCGAATGCGAGGATTCCTCGGTCGCAGATCGATCGGAGCTGGCGCAGGCCGCGGCAGACGGGGCTTGGCAAGGTGGGATGTGGTGCCCCGGTATCTTAGCGAATCTGGCCGCCGAGCGGAACTCGTCGGACGAAATCGGCGGGCCGCCCGCGACGGCGCGATTCAGCTCAAGACCCATTTGTGGGCGTCGCCGGCCCGCTCGCGGACGTACCGCGGCACAGCGTAGCCCGGCAGCCGGCGGCGGAGCTCGGCCACGATCGCCAACCCTGCGCTTTCGGCCACCTCGAATTGGGCGGCTCCCGCGACGCGGTCGAGCTGATGCAGGTAATAGGGCAACACGCGCAGATCGACGAGCCGCTCGCAGAGTTCGGCCAGCACTTCGGCCGAGTCGTTGACCCCCTTGAGCAACACCGCCTGGTTCAGGACCGGGATCCCGGAGTCGACCAGTCGCCTCAAGGCCAGCTCGACGTCGCGATCGATTTCGCGCGGATGATTCGCGTGGACAACGACCAGCGGGGCCAGCCGGGTGCCGCGCAACCAGCTCAACAGTTCGTCCGTAACGCGCTCGGGAATCACGATCGGCAAGCGCGTGTGGATGCGCAAGCGGCGCAAGTGCGGGATCGAGGCCAACCGCTCGGCGAGGCCCGCCAGGCGGCTATCCACCAGTGTCAATGGATCGCCACCGCTGAGGATCACCTCGTGGACCGCCGCGTCGCCGGCGAGTTCCGCGAGCGCCGGCTCCCAGGCGGCAAACCCCTTGGGCATCTCCTCGTAGGGAAAGTGGCGGCGAAAGCAGTACCGGCAATGGACGGCGCAGGCCCCCGTGGCTACCATCAGGGCTCGGCCAGCGTACTTCTGCAGCAGCCCGGGAGCCCGGGTCGCCTCGAGGTCACCGACGGGATCTTCCCTGAATCCGGCGACGGGCTGAACTTCGCTTTCGGTCGGAAGTACTTGCAGCAACAGAGGATCAGCCGGGTCGCCGGGCCGGATGCGACCCAAGTAGCCGGGGGGCACGAAGACGCCGAATTCGGCCGCGCCGGGGATTCCCTGTTGGGCCAATGTCTCGGGCAAACCGAGGCGACGGCAGAGCTCGGCCGGGCTACGAATGGCGTCCTTCAAAGCCCGCTGCCAGGGAAGCAGTTCCCCGCTGGCCGGGGGCTGGGCCGGGACGACAAATTCGGGAGTTGAGGCTACACTGCTCAATTCGTTTTGCGACATGGATCGCAGGGGGAATGCGGCGACGGACAAGATCCACGCGCCCAGCATAACGGACTCGGCCCGCATTCCGAAGCCTTCAGAACGACAATCGGAACTCCCCCGGGAGTCGCGCGAGAGCCGGGCGAACCACTCCTGGCTCGCCGGCCTTCTCCGGCGGGAATTGGCGAAACCTCTCTTGTGAATCGATAGGAACCTGACCGTGGCGAGCTACAACACCAGCGAACTCAAAAAAGGATTGAAGCTGCAGATCGAGGGGGACCCCTTCCTGCTGCTCGAGTGCAATTTCGTCAAGCCGGGCAAGGGACAGGCCCTGTACAAGTGCCGTCTGAAGAACCTGCTCCGCGGCACGGTCATCGACCGCACCTGGAAGAGCGGCGATTCGGTCGATGCGGCCGACGTCGAGGAAATCGACGCCCAGTTCCTCTACAAGCAGATGGACAATTACTGCTTCATGGACAACAAGTCCTACGAGCAGTACGAGTTGACCAAGGATCAGATGGACGACGCCTGGAAGTACGTCAAGGAGGGGATGGAGTGCAGCATGATGCTGTTCAACGGCCGCCCCATCAGCATTTCGCCGCCGAACCACGTCGTGCTCAAGGTCGACTATTGCGAGCCGGCCATCCGCGGCAATACGGCCACGAATCTCACCAAGCCGGTCAAGCTCGAGACGGGAGCCGAAATCATCTGCCCCGCCTTCATCAACATCGGCGACCTCCTGAAGATCGATACCCGCACCGGTGAATACATCGAGCGGGCCAAGGAATAGTTCGTCCTGCAACGGGCCCGGTGCCGCCATGGCCGCCGAATCGCGCCACGACTGCCGGCCGGCTGACCATCGGCCCACGGCTTCGTTCGAGACCTTGCGCAGCCGCGCGGGCCTGCTCCGCCGCGTCCGCGCGTTCTTCGACGCGCGGGGCTTTCTGGAGGTCGAGACCCCCTGCCTCTCGGCCGACGTCGTCGTCGACCGGCACCTCGATCCCCTCGAGGTGACCTTGCCCACGGACGTGCGACGCCCCGACGTGGGGCGCCGACTCTACTTGCAAACCTCGCCTGAGTTCCACATGAAGCGGCTCCTGGCCGCGGGCGCGGGTGCGATCTACCAGATTGCCCGCGTGTTTCGGGCGGGGGAGAGCGGACCCCGGCACAATCCCGAGTTCACGCTGGTCGAATGGTATCGGCCGGGGGACAGCTATGCCGCGGGGCGCGCTCTCCTGAGCGATCTGGGGGAGGCGCTGTTCGGACTGGGACCGGCTGAGCAGCTCTCCTACGGGGCGGCGTTCGCGCGCTATGTGGGCCTCGATCCGCACTCGGCCAGCCTGGCCGAGTTGAATCGAGCGGTCGCGGCGGCTGGCGGAGCATCGCTGGGATTCGCGGCCGACGATCGCGACGGCCGGCTCGATTATTTGCTCGTCACGTGCGTCGAGCCGCGCCTGGGCGTTGACGTGCCGACGATCCTCTACGACTATCCCGCGAGCCAGGCAGCACTGGCGCAGGTTCGGCCGGGACCGCCGGCCATCGCCGAGCGCTTCGAGCTTTACGTGCGCGGGATCGAGCTGGCCAACGGCTACCACGAGCTGCTCGATGCCAACGAGCTGCGGCAGCGGAATGCCGCGAATAATCGGCTGCGCAGCGTCGATGGCAAGCCCGAGCTTCCTGAGGAAAGCCGGCTGCTGGCGGCGATGCAGGCGGGCCTTCCCGAGTCGGTCGGCGCGGCGCTGGGCTTCGATCGGCTGGTGATGCTCGCGACGGGGGCCGAAACGATCGACCAGGTGCTCGCCTTCCCGATCGATCGCGCGTGAAAGGGGCGTGCTCAATTTGAGCGCTAAGCCAGGCCCAATTGCCGCGGCAATAGGATCCCGGCGCACCCCCCAAGCAGATTGAACACGAGCAGCGCGGTCCACACGTACATGACCGTTCGCACGCGGAGTCGATCGGCGTTCATCCACCCATAGACGAAGGCGATGAACGGACCGATCAGGCACAGGACCAGCACCAGCGAGGCGATCGCCGGAACCGTGTCGCCAGCCTGGAACATCCTCACCAGGACCATGATCCAGCAAATCAGCGATGCCAGTCCGAGGATTCCGGAGATACCCTGAAACAAGAACTCCATCGAGACTGCTCCTGTGCGCGAACGGGAACTCGCGACGTTTGTGCAGGGAATCACCTGTGCACCGTTCGCCCGAATTCTAGTTCAGCATTGCGCCGGCTGTAAACGACTCTTCGACGGATTGCCACGAGGTCGGCGCTCAGTCGATGCGCCGCGTCCGGCGACTTGGAGGCCAGCCTGCGCTGCAGCGCTGCAAAGTGCCAGCC
>JAEUIK010000778.1 GCA_016793185.1 Planctomycetaceae bacterium
TGTCGAGCTCGGTGGCGATCTTGCGGCAGATCCGCTCGACGGCCGGCCGCGCGAGACCGCCGGCGGCGCCGGCCGAACCCGGTTCCAACGCCGCGGCCAGCTCCTCTTCCAGGGCGGGATCCAGCGTCACCACGCGCAGGCGATTCTGTTCGTCGCGATATCGCGCGCAGATGACACGCGCCAGACGCTGCCGCACCAGCTCGGCCAGAGCCGCCGGCTCGCGCGTCCGCGGAGCATAGTCTCCCAAGGCTTCGAGAATCGGCCCCAGATGTCGCACCGGCACCCGTTCGCGCAGCAGCATCTGCAGGATGGTCTGCACTTCGGCCAGCTTGAGCTGCCCGGGAATGAGCTCGTCGACCACCGCGGGCGAAGATTGCCTGAGTTGCTCAACGAGGTGCTTGGTGCCGTCGCGAGTCAGAATCTCGTCGGCATGCCGTCCCACGACCTCGGTCAGATGCGCCGTCAGAACGCTGGCCGCGTCGGCAAGGCGGTAGCCGTATCCTTCCGCCTGGTCGCAGTCGCCCGCGTCGATCCACACGGCCGGCGTTCCACTGACCGGATCGGCGGCCGGCGTTCCCGGCACGCTCCCGTTCATGGCGGCCGACTCGATCGCCAGATAGCGCCCCGGCTGGAGCGTTCCCTCGGCCACGACGGCGTCAGAGATCTTGATGCGGTACTGATTGGCCGCGAGCCGCATGTTGTCGCGAATGCGGACCTTGGGAAGAATGATGCCGATCTCGGCCGCCACGCGCTGGCGAACGCGCTGCACGCGCTCGAGCAAGTCGCCGCCGCGGCGCGGGTCGGCCAGGCGAATCAGTCCCCGCCCGATCTCGAGCTCCATCGGGTCGACCGCCAGGAAGTTCTCGATTTTCTCCTCGCTCGGAGCCGCGGGGGCCGCGGCCGGTTGCGCCGCCGCCGCGGCTGCCTGCCGCTCCTGCCGTGTCAGACGCAGCGCGAGTCCCACCGCGGCCAGGCCCAGCAACGCCAGCGGGATCTTCGGGAGATTGGTGAAGATCAGAAGTCCGAGGAATCCACTCGTCAGGGCCAGTGTGCGCGGGCGGACCAGCAGCTGGGAGAGGAACTCGCGCGGCAGGTCGGTGGCGGTCGTGCTGCGGGTGACGAGCAATCCCGCCGCCAGCGAGGTCAGCAGCGCGGGCACCTGGCTCACGAGCCCGTCGCCGATCGTCAGCTTGGTGTAGAGCGACGAGGCCTCGGCGAGCCCCATGTTGTGCTTGAAGATCCCGATCGAAAGTCCGCCGACGATGTTGATGACGGTAATGACCAGCGCGGCCACGGCATCGCCCCGGACAAACTTGCTGGCGCCATCCATCGCGCCGTAGAAGTCGGCCTGGCGCGTCACCTCGGTGCGGCGGCGTTGCGCTTCGCGCTCGTCGATGAGGCCGGCACTCAGATCGGCGTCGATGGCCATCTGCCGCCCGGGCATGCCGTCCAGGGCGAACCGCGCGGCAACTTCGCTGATGCGCGTCGATCCCTTGGTGATGACCACAAACTGGATCACCAGGATGATCACGAAAATCACGATGCCGACAACGACGTCGTCGCCGGCGACGAATTGCCCGAAGCTGCGGACCACGCCGCCGGCGGCTTCGAGCCCATCGGCATCAGCCCGGGTCAGGATCAAGCGGGTAATGGCCACGTTCAAGACGAGCCGGGCGAGCGTTGCCCCCAGCAGCAGCGAGGGAAAGATGCTGAACTCGAGCGGAGTCAGCACATAGACGGCCGTCAGCAGCGTCAGCACCGCGAGCGAAACATTTCCTGCCAGCAGCACATCCATCAGCCCGGCCGGCAGCGGCACGAGGATGACCGCCACGCATCCCAACAGCGCGACGGGCAGGAGCAAATCCTGTCCACGCACGAACGGGAGCAGCGCAGGGGATGCGGGCGCGGCGCTGGGAGGCATCCGAAGTTCCAGGATCCGAGATGAACTGACGCGAAAGCGAACGAGACGTGTGGGTCGCGTGAAAGCGGGCGGGAAAGTAACGCAAAGGTCGGGCGCTGTCCAGGCCGGTTTCGCACGGGCGACAGGCATTGCGGAGCAACGACTTACGTCGCAAAAACGGCCGCTCTGCGCGTCGCGCAAACCGATGCGTCCCCCCCACACGCAGGCACCATGATGCGGGGTGCTTACTGGCGCACGGGGCGCGCCAGGCGCTGGCGCCAGCACCTGGCCGCGGGAGATTTTCTGCGCCGGCGCCACGACTTGCGATTGCTAGCACCGCGAGCTCTTCAAGTCCGGCCGAGCACGAGGCGATAAGTACCAACGAGCCGCGCCGACCGCGCGTTCCCGCACTCGCGCCAGGATCCCTCGCGGCTCGCCCAGGAACAGCAATCCATGTCGACCCAGTCAGGGGCCTCTCCGGCGCGAAGCGGTTTCGCGCTGGCACTAATCCTCACGTTGGCGGCCGCCGGGTGCAATCGCGCGGACACGCCCGAGGCGGAAGCGCCGCCGGTTCCCGCGCCCGCGGCGGCGACGCCGCAGATTGAGCGCGGCCGCTTGAAGTTCGTCTCGGGCTTCGAGCAGGGCCTGGCGCAGGCCCAGCGTGAAGGAAAGCCGGTGCTCTTGTTCTTCACCGCTCCCTGGTGCGGATTCTGCCACCAGATGGCGCACGAAGCCTTCACGCACGACCAGGTCGTCGCGCTCTCGGACCGCTTTGTCTGCGTGCTGGTCGACGCCGATGAGCAGCCGGAGATCTGCCGCGAGTTTCGCGTGCGCGGATATCCGACGATTCAGTTCCTCTCGCCGCGCGGGGTGCCCTTGAACCGGGTAACCGGCAAGAAGCCGGGCCACCAACTGGTGATGGAGATGCAGGCGGCGCTGCAGGCCGTGGCCCGGCGGACCGAGTGGACAGACCGTCCGACCTATCGTTAGCAACCGGCTGAGGCGGGCGGCCGCACTGGTTGGCTCCCGGCATTTCGCCGTACCCGGTGCGACGCGTCGGTCGCGTGTCGTTCCCGGGCGAGCCGAACTCCGCCGGGAGCGAGGCTTTCGCGGCGTGAATCTCCGTCGGACGTCGGCCATCCCTCAGTGGGGCGGATTGAAAGAACGTCCCCCGGCCGGGTAGGATTGGGACGTGTTTCTGCCCTGCCCTGTTGAGATTCTCATGCACACCGGCCCCAGTCCGCAGCCCCCGACCGAGACTGCCGAGCATAAGCCAAGCTGGTGGTCGCCGCGCTTCTGGTTGGGCTGCAACTTCCCGGCGCTGATGCGGCTCTACGCCCGCAATGGCTTTCGGATCGACTGGCGCCACTGGCACATCGCCTTTGCCGACGCCTTCTACAGCATTTTCCACTCGATCTTGCGCGTCGTGCAGAGCGCGATTTACGGTCGGCGCGTGGCCCGGGTCGAGATCAAAGAGCAGCCCCTCTTCATCCTGGGGCACTGGCGCTGCGGGACGACGCTGCTGCATGAACTGTTGATTCTTGACCCGCGGCACACGTTCCCGACCACGTGGGAATGCCTCTCGCCGAATCACTTTTTGCTCACCGAGTGGCTGGCCCTGCGGACCCTGGGCTGGCTGCTCCCCAAGCAGCGCCCGATGGATAACATGCTGCTCGGCTGGGATCGCCCGCAGGAAGACGAGTTTGCGCTCTGTAATCTGGGGATCCCCTCCCCCTACCTGACGATCGCGTTTCCGAACAATCCGCCGCAATTTCCCGAGTACCTCGAGATGGAGCAGGTGCCCGGTCCCGCGCGCGAACGTTGGAAAGCGACGCTGTTGACGTTTCTCAAGCAGATCACGTTCCGCAATCCCCGGCGGATCATCTTGAAGTCGCCGCCGCATACGGCGCGGATCAAGATCCTGCTCGAGATGTTTCCCGATGCGCGGTTCGTCTACCTCGTGCGCAATCCGTATAAGGTCTATCCCTCCACGATCCACTTGTGGAAGTCGCTCTACACCACGCATGGCCTGCAGACGCCCCGCTACGAGGGACTCGAAGAGTACGTCTTCGAGACCTTCAATCGCATGTTTCAGCAGTACGAGGCGACGCGCGAGCTGATCCCCCCCGGCCGGCTCTACGAGCTGAAGTACGAAGATCTGGTGGCCGATCCGGTGGGCCAGCTCAAGACGATCTACGAGCGGTTGCAGCTCGGCGATTTCGCGCCGGTGCAGCCCGCGGCCGAGGCCTATCTCGCCGAGCAGAAAGAGTACAAGACGAACCGCTACGCGCAGCCCGAGGCCGAGAAGGCCGAGATTCGCCGGCGCTGGCACGAGTACTTCGTACGGTATGGCTACGCGACCGGCAGCGAGTCGGTGCCCGAGGGGACGGCGGGCGCTAATCGCTTTTCGGCCGCGCCGACCCCTGGGAAGTGAAGCTCAGGGGACGAATCGGTAGGTGCCGCCGGTGAGGCGGGCGATCTGGCCGAGCGAGAAAGCCCCCAACTCCGACTCGAAGGCGATCGCGTGGATTGGCACGCGCCGGTAGTTCTCGCGCATCACGACTTCCGCGGCACTGTCGTGAAACTCGCCGTCGGAGAGCAGAAAGATCGCATCAGGCGCCAGCGCCAAAGCCCGCGAAATGGCCGAATTGGGGACGGTTTCGCCCTGCGGGATGACGTTCTGCGCCATCCAGTCGCAGACCCGCTGCAGATTCTTCGGGCTCATCGGCGCGAGGTTATCCTCGGGCAGCGGAAAGTACTGCGGGTAGTCGGTGAAGTTGAAGAAAATCACGTAGAAGCTCTGATGCTCGTCAAGCGCCGATAGCGAGTTCACGAGCTCGGCGTGCGCCTTGGCGAAGCGCCGGCCGAACATGCTACCCGATGCGTCCACGATGTAGACGAACTTGTAGCCCTTGGCATCGACACCGAAGAACGACGCTTTGCCTTTGCCAACGACGGGTCCCGAGCCGCCCCCGGGGGGAGGACCGGTGACCACCCGCTCGAGCGTTTCGCCGCGGCCAATGGCCGTGGCGATCTGATCGGCCACGGCTCCTTTCGCGGCGACGCCGGTTTCGATGGGCGAGACCTCGATCTGTGGCGCGGCGCCCGCGCTCGCCAGGCTCATGGCCGCAGACGTCTGCTGCGCCGTGCGTCGACCGCGCTGGTCGGTCGAGCGCGTCTCGTCCGTCTCGTCCGGCGCCGCTGCCAGCTCAATGACCGTCGGGCTGCTCAGCTCGAGCTCGGCTTCCCCCTCGGCAAAGGAACCGAGAAGGCCCTGCGTGCTCGAGCCCTGCTCGACGGCAATGGCCATGAGCCCGAGCGTAACGAGGATGACCGCATGCACGGCGCCGCTGACCAGCCAGCTCGGCGCCGCGCGTCCCAGGGCGTGGACTAGCGCCAGGCAGAACGACGGCGCCGACGTTGGCGCGGCGGGCTGCAGCAGGACCGTGCCCAGCGGGCGGCTCGATTGTGCCGGCGCCGGACTCACGAGGCTGCGCGGGCGCGCCTGGCCGAGCAGTTCGGACGATGGTGAGCAGGACTCGCTCATGGTGTTCCGGTCAAGAGTCGCCTGCCTCACGTGGTTGCGAGTTGGGCGCAAACCCGCCCCGCCTTCACGTTCCGGTATAATCCGGCCCCACAGGCCAAGTCAAATTCAGGCCATATTCGGGGGGCTCAGCGGCCGCGGCGCAAGCGGCTCGCGGCATGTCAGCGGTTCGCCAACTCAGGCGATCCAGCCCGCCGGGCGCGATGGCGGGCCAAGGCCAGAGTATCGGCCACCCGGGCAAACAGGTGACGCGGCACCGGCTGGTTCAGGGCCCCCTGCTGGTCCAGCAGCACCGCGAGTTCCTGGTCCTCGAGGATCGGCACGCCGTGCTCGAGCGCCAGGCGGCCGATGCGCCCCGCCAGCGCTCCGCTCCCCTTGGCCACGACGATCGGGGCCGGCATGCTTTCCGGATCGTAACGCAAGGCCACGGCGCGGGCGGTCCCCTGCGCGACCACCACGTGCGCCCGGGGAATCGCCGCTTCGGGGCGCTGTTGCACCTGCTGTCGCTGGATGGCACGACGCCGCGCGGCGACTTGTGGATCTCCCTGTTGATTGCGCAGCTCTTCGCGCATCTCGGCGGGAGTCATCTTCAGGCTCTGCTCGTGCCGCCACCACTGGTAGGCGTAGTCGGCCAGGGCCAGCCCAAAAAGCACGGCCGCGATCTCGAGCAAGATCCACAGCAGCGTGCCAGCCACGAACTGCGCGAGCTGAGGAACGTCGAGCGCCGCCAGTCCCACGATCGCCCGGTGCTCCAGATACAGGCTCCGGCCGGCGACGCCGGCGACGATCGCCAGCTTGATCGCGGCCTGCAACAGGTGGACGCCATTGGGAAGCGACACGAGCCGCCGCAGCCCCGTGGCTGGACTGATGCGCGCGAAACTGGGGACCACGGCCTGCGGTCGCCAGACCAGGCCGGTCTGGAGCAGGTTGAAAATCACGGCCGCTCCCAGCGCGATTCCCGCCAGCGGCAGTACGATGGGCACGGCCAGCCGCAACGTCTCTTGCCAGCCCGCGATGACCGCTTCGGGGTCGAGTGCGAGGTCGCCGGGGTTTCCCAGTTGCCACGCGGTGAAATCGCGCAAGGCCAGCGCGGCGGAGTTCCCCAGCCAATAGAGCGCGGCGACGCCGGCCAGCAACACGGCCGCCGAGACCAATTCCTGACTCTTGGCGAATTCGCCGGCCTCGCGGGCGCGCTGTCGCCTGAGGGGCGTGGGCTGCTGCGTCTTTTCGGTGGTCTCGTCAGCCATGCGTTCGATCTGAGAGGTTCAGGATCGGCGGGCGGTCTGCCGGCCAGGCTCGCGGCACACGTGTCTGCGGCCGCGAAAGCTACGGCTGCCCGCGCTGCAATCCCGCGACGATTTGTTGCACGAAGGGCTCGAGCTGTGCTTCGAACGCCCAGGCGATCGCGCCGAGCGACAAGGCTACCGCCCCCAAGGTGACCAGAACGTTCATCCCGAAGCCGAACGACAAGAGATTGAGTTGCGGCAACGCGCGGCCCAGCAGTCCCAAGGCCAAGGTCGCCAACAGCAGCGCTGTCGCCGTGGGGGCGGCGGCGCGCACGCCCAAGGCCAGGCTTTGCGTCATGAGTGTCGTGACGGTCTCGGCCAACTGATTGTCGAGCGTGATGGTTCCCACGGGCAGCGTGGCGAAGGTGTCGAGCATCGCGGCGATCATCAGGCGCTGGCCGCCGATCGCGACAAAGATTGCCAGCGAGAACAGGTAGAAGAGCTGTCCGAACAACGGGGTCGCAGAGTCGAGGTTCGGGTTGAAGACATCGGCCAGGCTGAGCCCGCTCATCTGGCTGACGATCTGGCCGGCTACCTGCATGCCCGCGAACAGCAGCATCAATCCGATCCCCAGGGCGACGCCGATCATCACTTCGCCGACGACGGCGAGCAGATAGCCCACCGAACCGGTCGCCCAGGAGCCCGCCAAGGCAGTTTGCGTGGGGGCAATGACCAGCGCCAGCGCGAATCCGAAAATAGCCCGCACGCGAACCGGCACCTCCCGGCCCCCCACCAGCGGCGCGGTCATCACCAGTCCGCTCATGCGCGCCAGCACGAGCGAAAAGGTCAGAAACTGCTGCCAGGGAAGGTCCGCGGGCCAGGCCACCGGGGGTCCTCGGTTAGAGCGAGCCGGGAATCGCTTGAAACAGCTCGCGGGTGTAGTCGAGAAACTGCGTTAGGATCCAGGGGAGCGTTAACGTCAGGGCCAGGATCGTACCGACCAGCTTGGTGACGAACGAAATGGCTTGTTCCTGCACCTGCGTCAGCGCCTGCAGCAGTCCCACGACGAGCCCGATCAACAGGCCCGTTGCCAGCGCGGGCGCGCTGATCAACAACATGATCCGAATCGCCTCGCGCACCAGATCGATTGCTTCGGTGGTTTGCATAACCGCTTTCGCAGGAACAATGCCGGGAAAGTGCCGCGACGTCAGCACGCAAGTCCGCCGCTATGTGAACGGAGCAAAGCTCTCGAGCAGCATGCCGATGACCAGGTGCCAGCC
>JAEUIK010000784.1 GCA_016793185.1 Planctomycetaceae bacterium
CGGCAAGCGCATCCGCAGCCTGCAGCCGCAGAAAATCGCTCTCGTCAGTGGGCCGCGCCGAGACCTTCGGAATCGACGTGCGATCGGTTGGCGGGCTGGAGTGATCCGCAATGCTCATAACGGGCGACCGTCCTCTTCAGAGAACCACGGCGAAGGAGAAACATCAGGCCATACGCCAGCATGCTGCCACCCACGAGGATCGTGAGCGACGCGGCCAGCTGCCCTCCCCAGACAGGGAGGTCCAGCAGGTGCGCGAGCGCACCCGCAGCCCCGACGAGCAGCAAGACGACCGACGTCACGACGACCGTGGTGATTGCCACCAGCCCCAACGAGAGGGCGATTGCCAAGACCGCGACGGTTCGCAAGCGCAGGCCGAGCAAGTCGCGCTGAGCCATCCAGTACCGTTTCCACTGCGTGTGGAGCCGTGCCAAGAGCTCGGTCGGTGTTGGACGGGCACCATTGGTGTCGGCCGCGGCCTGGGCCCCGCCCGGCGGGGCATCGTTCGGCGTGCGAGACGGGGCGATCATTGTTGAGAGGCTCCCGGTGCGGGGCGTGGTTGTGCAATGCTCACGATCGCCGGCGGACGAGCAACCCACCCAGGACGCCGAGGGCCGCAGCGCACGCAAAGAGCTGGAACGACCGAGAACCGAGGAGCCGCGTTACTTGCCCCCAGGCCGGCAGTGGCCGCGAGGGCCGCTCGGCGTGCGGCGCTCGGCTCCGAACCGCGGGACGCTTGACAGCGACTGCCGCGGGTGTTGTTCGTGCGGAGCGCACCCTGGACGCCGAGCGGCCAGATCGCGACGGTGCAGCATCGGAACGACGGCGGGCGAGGCCGTTTTTTGGGTTTTCCATCATGATCTCCTAACAGTCTTCCGGAATCGCGGGGACGAGCCACCCCCGCTCTGAGCTCCCGGAGTGGCCGCGACCAGGGATCGAGCAAATCGCGTACCTGCTTCGCGCGAACTACCAGCGGGGGCTGGTGACGGTTGCGAAGCCCAGGCTTGGCACACAGGCTCGACGTGCGCGGCGCGCTCCGGGAACTCCAGCGGCTGGTTCAGTCGGCGGCAGCGTGCTCGGCACGCTGGTTGATGCCGCTCATCGCCAGGTCAGTCAGCTTGTCGTCCGCGGTTTTCTCCTCGGCGAGCGTTTCTTCGAGGAGCCGCGCTGCCTCGGCGTGCCCCAGCATTTCGGCATAGGTGCGGGCTGTGCCGTAACCGGCGATTTCGTAATGCTCGACGCGTTGCGCAGCTCCGATGAGCGCGGCGTCCTTGACGTCGGCCGCGGCGTCTTCCTTGATCAGCTCCGACCCCTCTTCGACGAGCCCCTCCATCGCCTTGCAGGCGGGCCCTCGCGACGATTTGCCGAGCAAGTCGAAGATCTGCTCCAGGCGTTCCACCTGCCCCTCGGTTTCCTTCAGGTGATCTTCGAAGGCCTGTTTGAGCTTGGGCGAGTTGGCGGCCTTGGCCATTTTTGGCAAGGCGCGGGTCAATTGCCGTTCCGCACTATAGAGATCCCGCAGTTCGTGCAAGAACAGGTCGTCGAGTGACGCGAGTTTCATGGCAGTTCCTCCTGCTACTACATGGTGTTGGATGGGAGTTCGGCTCCGCATCACGGAGGTAGCAAACGACGTGCCCAAGTGGCCGAGTGGCGATGCTAAGCGGAGCGGCAAGCTACGTCGTCGGCCCATGCGTGGACGTGGCTGTCTGGCCAGCCTCCGGCTCCGCCCGTGACCGAGACGCGCCGGCCCGCGGAAAGTTCGACTGTGCGCTTTAAGCAAGCTGGACGGTTGGCTACCCCCCCTGCGCGACGACCACCCGCTTGCAAATCCCGCGGTACCATTAAGAATGAGGGATCGCGGCACTGACCTCGAGCGACTCGCGTCCCAGGGGGGACGGCCTCGCGGCGTGCGCCCTGGAGAAAACCGGTATGCCTTCGGTGCTCGTTATCGACGATGACCGATCCGTGCGGCATCTGATCAGCGAAGCGTTCTGTGAGACCGACATCGACGTCGTCGCAGTCGGCAGCGCCGAAGAGGGCTTGCAGCAGATTTCGAGCGCCAAGCCCGATACCGTGATGCTCGACATCATGCTCGACGACGCATCGGGTCTCGAGCTCTTCCGCCAGATCCAAGCGCTCGATTCGAAGCTGCCGGTGATCTTCATCACGGCACTCGATTCGAGCGATACCGCGATCCAGGCGATGAAGCTGGGCGCCTACGACTACCTGCTCAAGCCGCTGGACTTGGGTAAAGTGCAATCCCTCGTCCGCCAGGCGCTCGAAATCAGGCGGTTGATGCACGTGCCGGTGGGAGTGCCGGGGTCTTCACGGGGCGAGCACCGCGGCGAGGTGCTGGTCGGCCGCAGCGCGCAAATGCAGGAAGTCTACAAGGCGATCGGCCGCGTCGCGCCGCAGGACGTCACGGTGTTGATTCGCGGCGAAAGCGGCACCGGCAAAGAACTGGTGGCCCGGGCGATCTATCACCATAGTCAGCGCTCCGACGGCCCGTTCCTCGCCGTCAACTGTGCGGCGATTCCCGACGCGCTGCTGGAAAGCGAGCTCTTCGGCCACGAGAAGGGATCCTTCACCGGAGCCGATCAGCGCCGGATCGGCAAGTTCGAGCAGTGCTCGGGCGGAACGCTGTTTCTCGACGAAGTCGGCGATATGTCGCCGCTGGTCCAGAGCAAGGTGCTCCGCGTCCTGCAGGGGCAGGAGTTCGAACGCGTCGGCGGCAATCAGACGATCAAATCCGATGTCCGCGTCATCACGGCGACCAATCGCGATCTGGAAAAGATGGTGGCCGACCGCGAGTATCGGGCCGATCTCTACTACCGCCTCTCGAGCTTCACCATCCAGCTTCCGCCGTTGCGCGAACGGGCCGACGATCTGCTGCTCTTGCTCGAGCATTATCTGGCGTGCTTCAGCCGCGAATTGGGGAAGGACGTACACGGAATCTCGCCGGAAGCCTTGAACATCCTGCTCGACTACGCCTGGCCGGGCAACATTCGCGAATTGCAGAACGTGCTGAAGCAAGCCTTGCTGCAAGCGACCGGCACGGTCTTGATCTCGGAGTTCCTCCCGGCCAAGCTCCGCAACCCGGCCGGCGAAACGCCGGTGTTGGAGGGGGACGAGGCGGTCGACGGGGACCTGACCCCGTTCATCGAAGCGCGCCTGCATGGGAACTCCACCAACCTGCACGCCGAAACGCTCGAGCGGATGGAGCGCTATCTGGTCACGCGCGTGTTGCGCACCACCGATGGCAATCAATCGAAGGCGGCAAAAATTCTGGGCATCACGCGCGGGAGTCTCCGCACCAAGATCCGCGCCCTCGGCCTGTCGATCGATCGGCAGGTCAAGATCGAGGGGGATGGCCTCGAGGAAGCCGAAGAGGAAGAGGCCCCTGCCACCTGAGGCAGGAGAGCGCCCTCGCCGGCGCGAGCGAAGATTCTTGGCGACAATAAGGTTTGCCTCAGGCCACGCCCCGCTATACTGGCGACCGGTGCCGTTAGCGCACTAATGAAAGTCGCGCCAGGTCCCGACCCCGCTTTGCGCGCCCCCCTGGGGCGCCGGGAAAGCCGCTTACGGTCTCTAGCTTTGGGGGAGATTGCGCATGCAGGTCATGCAGACGTTGCGCCGCGCCGAGTTGCTCTACCGACACGATCCTGCCGTGCTCGAGGGGGATCTGGTGATGTCCTGGGGCGAGTTCGCCCGCCGGACGTATCAACTGGCCGGTGCGTTGCAGGAACTGGGGGTCGGCGACGACGACAAGGTGGCCGTTTTGATGCTCAACGGCCATCGCTATCTGGAGTTGTTCTACGGCACGTTCGCGGCTGGCGGCGTGGTCGTTCCCTTGAACATTCGACTTGCCCCGCCCGAGCTGATCTTTCAGATCAACGAAGCCGAGGCGCAGGTGCTGGTGGTCGACGACACGTTTGCGCTCATGCTGCCGGCGTTCGCAGGCAAGCTGCCGACGGTGCGTCACATTATCTTCGCCGGCCAGGGAAAGCTTCCCGACAGGACCCTCGCGTACGAAGCGTTGCTGGCCGAAGCTCCTCGACCCAAAGTCGCCGAGCGCGGCGAGGACGATGTCGCGGGGATCTTCTACACGGGCGGCACGACCGGGCGCCCCAAGGGGGTAATGCTGACCCACGATAACATTATGGCGAACGCCCAGAATGGCTTGATCGCCAATCGCGGGACGCATCGCGACATCTATCTGCACTCGGCCCCGATGTTCCATCTGGCCGACTGCTCGGCCACGTTTGGACTGACGATGAGCGGGGCCAAGCACGCATTCATCCCGTTTTTTGAACCGACCAAGATGCTCGAGGCGATCCAACGGCACCGCGTCTCGCTGGCGCTGATGATTCCCACCATGTTGAACATGGTGCTCAATCATCCGAATTACGACTCGTACGATCTCTCGTCGCTACGAGTGATTTCGTATGGAGCATCCCCCATTCCGTTGGCACTCTTGCGTCGCGCGCTCGACAAGCTGTCGTGCGACTTCATCCAGGGATACGGGATGACGGAGCTGTCGCCGCTGTGCGCAATGCTGCCGCCGGAAGATCATGTGCGCGACGGCACGCCGGAGCAATTGAAGAAGCTGAAGGCGGCCGGAATTCCGATCTACACCGCCGAGGTTCGCGTCGTCGACGAGAACGATCAAGAAGTCCCCCGGGGCGAAGTGGGGGAGATCTGCGCCCGCGGGCCGATGGTCATGAAGGGTTACTGGAAGCAGCCCGAGGCCACGGCCGAAGCCTTGCGCGGGGGCTGGATGCACACGGGCGACGCCGGCTACATGGATGAAGACGGTTACATCTACCTGGTAGATCGCACCAAGGACATGATTGTGACCGGGGGCGAGAACGTCTATTCAGTTGAGGTCGAGGCGGCGCTCTACGAGCATCCCGCCGTGCTCGAAGCCGCTGTGATCGGCATCCCGGACGGCGAATGGGGAGAGGCGGTCCACGCCGTGGTGCATCTCAAGCCGAAGCACCAGGCCACGGCTGACGAGCTCCAACACCATTGCCATGCGCTGATTGCCAACTATAAATGTCCCAAGAGCATCAGCTTTTCCGAACAAGAGCTCCCCAAAAGCGGCGCTGGCAAGATCCTCAAGCGCGATCTCCGCCAACCCTTTTGGGAAGGTAAGGAGCGACAGATCAATTGAATGGACGCTGGGCGAATAGGCTGCTCCTTGGACTGCTCTTGGCGGCGGGCGCCGCGCCGATCCAGGGTGGGCAGGACGACGAGAGCTTTCTCAGGCGCTACGCGGCAACCTACCGCTTCTCGCTCGGACGGCCCACGGCGATCTCGCTAACACCGGCCGGAGATCGGGCACTCTTTCTGCGCTCCGGTCCGCGGGACTTCGTGCGGAGCCTGTACGAGGTCGACGCGGCGACCGGCGCCGAACGACTGCTGCTCTCTGCCGAGCAGCTGCTGCAGGGACAAGCCGAGCAACTCTCCGCGGAAGAGCTCGCCCGCCGCGAGCGGATGCGGTTGGCGGCACGCGGGATCGCCGGTTACGAACTCTCACGCGATGGGGCGCGGATCCTCGTTCCTCTGTCGGGCAGGCTATTCGTTGTCGAACGCGCCTCGGGCGCGACGCGCGAACTGGCGATCGGCCAGGCGGCAGCGCTCGATCCCCGTTTTTCGCCTGATGGCAACCACGTCGCCTGGGTCTCCGCTGGAGATCTGCACGTCGCCGAGCTGGCGACGAATCAGGTCCGTGCGCTGACGACTGGAGCCACCGACACGCTGACGCGCGGCCTGGCCGAGTTCGTGGCCCAGGAAGAAATGGACCGCATGCACGGCTATTGGTGGTCGCCCGAGAGTAACCAGATTCTCTACCAGGAGACCGATACCGCCGCGGTCGAATTGCTCGAGATTGCCGATCCCGCACGTCCCGAGCGGCCGCCGCAGGCGTGGCGCTACCCGCGCGCAGGCACTCGCAATGCCAGCGTGAGGCTGCTGCTGAGCGCGCGAACCGGAGGCACGCCGCGGGAAGTCTTGTGGGACCGCGAGGCGTTTCCCTACCTGGCGAACGTGTGCTGGGAAGCAAACGCGCCGCTGGTAATTCTCGTACAGAACCGAGCGCAAACCGTGCTGCGCCTGCTCGAAGTCGATTGCGACGACGGAACCACCAGGCTGCTGCATGAGGAAACGGACGAAGC
>JAEUIK010000791.1 GCA_016793185.1 Planctomycetaceae bacterium
AGCGACCCGCGCCTCGATCCCGGCATGGAGAACTGCGACATCTGCGCCAACGACGTCTTCCGCAACAGCTGGACCGACACCGGCGTCGGCGTGCGGGCGTTCGACGAGCCCCCGCCGATGGGACGCCGCAAGGGCATCGCAGCGTCCAACGGGCAGGCCTCGCCGGCCCACGGCGGCGGCGATCAAGAAGCCTTGATTCAAGAGATCACCAACCGCGTGATGGCCGCCCTGGCGAGCAAGTAACTTCGGGCGACCCGAGTTCCGCAACTATTTTTCAGACGCACAGAGAATCCTATGAAGGTCAGCATTATCGGCGGCGGCGGATTGGTCGGCTCCTGCACGGCGTTCGCCCTGCAGACGGGCCGTGTCGTCCGCGAAATCACCCTGTTGGACGCCAATGCCGAGATGGCGGCCGGTCAAGCCCTCGACCTGTTGCACGGCGCCTCGCTGGTTGCCGATCAGCGGATCGTCGCGGGTGGTTACGAGCAGGTCGCCGACAGTGACTTAATCTGCATCACGGCCGGACTGCGTCGCAAGCCGGATGAGAGCCGCCTGGATTTGATCAATCGCAACGTCGATCTGTTCATGCAGATTCTGCAGCAGGTCAAAGGCGCCGGCCTGCGCCAGGACGCGATTGTGCTTGTCGTGTCGAATCCGGTCGACGTGCTGACTTACCTGGCAGCCGAGTACCTCGACCTGCCGGCATCGCAGGTGATTGGCCTGGGAACGCAGCTCGACACCATTCGCTTTCGCAGCCTGATCGCGCTGCAACTCGGTGCCGCCCCCACGCAAGTCAACGCCCTGATCCTGGGCGAGCACGGCGACAGCATGGTCCCGATCTGGTCGAGTGCCGCGGTGGGGGGCTTGCCGCTCGAAAAGCAGCCCGGTTGGACTCCGCACCTCGCCGCCGAGTTGTTCACGCGCACCAAAGGTTCAGGCGCCGAAGTGATCAAGAAGAAGGGGGGCGCCGGCTTCGCCGTGGGCATCGCCATTCAAGAAGTCATCGAATCGATCGCGCTCGATCGCCACCGCGTGCTGCCGGTCTCCAGCTTGCAAAAGGGCTGCTACGGACTGCGGGACGTGTCGATCTCGGTGCCGACGGTCGTGGGCCGCCGGGGCGTTGTCGCCACGCACGAGATTGAGCTCTGGCCCAAGGAAGTTCAAGGCCTCCGCAAGAGCGGCCAGGTGCTGCGTCAGACGATCGATCAGGTGTTGTCCCGGATCGGAGCGGTCCGGTAGAGGTTTTCGTTCAGGATCCTGAATCCCTTCGCCCCGGTACGCTCGGGGGGAGGGCCTCAGCTGCTCCGCGATCAAACTACAGACACATGCAAAAATCCCTCGACCAGAAACTTGCCGCCATCCATGCCGACCCCTCGGGCGCTCGCGATTTCATCATCGCCGACGCCAAGGACGCCGATATGGCCTTCGGGATCGGCGCACCGGGGCTCTCGCCGGAAGCGCATTCCGGCGAGCTCCGCTTCCGCACGCTGGCCGAGTATCGCGAACAGATTCGCCAGGTCGTTCGCCAGGGGAAGGTCGACATCATGCTCATGTCGGCCAGCACCAATTACGTGCTCACGATCGAAGAGGAATTGTTCGCCCACAGCCACATCACGCCGGCCGCCCGGGCGAACGACACTTCGGATATTTTTGTGGTGCGGGGGAATCGGTATGTGACCGAGCCCTCGCGCCCGTTCCGCAGTGCTTCGCTCGACCACATCCAATGCGGACACGTCGATTGCACGCCGGCCGAGCGCACGCTGGGGGCCAATCTGGGGCTGTACAGCGTCACGTTCAACAATCGCCTCGACGAGGATCTGGCGTCGATCGAGGCCTATCGCGAGTTCCGGCTCGAAGCCGAACGGAAGGGCTTTCGACACTTCCTCGAAGTCTTCGACCCGAACGCTCCCCACGGCCTCGACGGCGGCGATGTCGCGAAGTTCGTCAATGACTCGATCGCCCGCACCCTGGCTGGCGTGGCGGGGCCGGGGCGGCCGGTCTTTCTCAAAGTCGTCTATCATGGCCCGGCGGCGATGGAAGAGCTCGTCGCCTACGACCCGCACCTGGTGGTCGGCATCCTCGGTGGCGGAGCGGGCACGACCTACGATGCCTTCAAGCTGATCGCCGAAGCGCAGAAGTACGGCGCCCGCGTGGCCCTCTTCGGCCGCAAGATCAACAACGCGGAGAACCAGCTCGCCTTCATCGAGTTCTTACGGTTGATCGTGGAGGGAGCGATTTCTCCCGAGGAGGCCGTGCCTGCTTATCATGGCACGTTGCAAAAACTCGGCGTCCGCCCGCGCCGGTCGCTCGAGGATGATCTCCGCCTCGAAACGAGCGTGATGAGCTATAGCGGCTCGAGCGTCTCGATGCCGCGCGCGATCTCGGCGGGTACGAGCACGCGTCCGGCGGCCAAGACGGCGGCTCAACCCGTCCCAGCCCGCGGCCACGACTGCGGCTGCCAGAAGAAAGCTAAGCCCGCCGCGGATTCGGCGGCGCACGAATGTTCGTGCCACGCGAAAGCCGATACCACGGCCGCCACCCCCGCGCGCGCGGACGCCGGCGTGCCCGACTTCAGCAAAATGTCGCCAGCCGAGAAGCTCGCCTACAACAAGGCCCGCCGCGATCGGATCTTTGGCGCGTAGGCCAGCCCTGGCTGCATTCGGCGTCGCTCCGCGAGGATCAGACGCGGGCGGCACGCTCCCGCCGCGGCGGGGTTCTTGCAAACGATCCGCTAAACCGCGATCATCGCGGGGAGTTCTCCGCTCCCACACCCAGGTGATCGCGATGCTTGCTCGAAATCTCGCCCAGGCGCTGGTCTGGCTCGCTTTTCTGACGACGATTGCAGCCGCCGCCCGGCCCCTGGCAGTGGCGGCCGAGTCCGCGCCAATTACCCGCACGCCCATTCGCACGCGCTGGGCCGGCGATGTTCACCCGGATCGCGTCCTGCCCGAGTATCCGCGTCCGCAGCTGGTGCGTGGCGACTGGCTGTCGCTCAACGGCACTTGGCAGTTTGCCCCTGCGCAAAAAGATGACGCTCCGCCGACCGGCCGCGAGCTCGAGCGTTCGATCCTGGTGCCATTTCCGATCGAGTCCGAACTCTCGGGCGTGACCGAAAGGCATGAGCGCGCCTGGTACCGGCGGACGTTCCGGATTCCGCCGGCCTGGCAAGGCAAGCGCGTCTGGTTGAACTTTGGCGCGGTCGATTGGGAAGCCAATGTCTTTGTCGACGGCAAGCCAGTAGGCACGCATCGCGGCGGCTACGATCCCTTCAGCTTCGACGTCACGGATTCCCTGCAGCCGGGGGACCAGCATGAGTTGATCGTCGGCGTGTTCGATCCAACCAGCGACGGCGCCCAGCCGCACGGCAAGCAGGTGACCAAGCCCGAGGGTATCTGGTACACCCCTTCCACCGGCATTTGGCAAACGGTCTGGCTCGAACCGCGCTCGGCCACATCGATCGGCCGATTGCGAATGACGCCCGACGTCGACCGCAGTCGGCTCCAATTGGTCGTCGATCCCAGCGGCGACGTCGACAACGCCACGGTCGCGGGCGTCGAGGTCGAGGCCGTCGCGCGAGACGGCGAGAAGGTCGTCGCCACGGCCAAGGGAAAACTTGGGGAGCCGCTCGAGCTCGAGCTCAAGAAGGCCCGGCTCTGGTGGCCCGACTCGCCGTTCCTGTATGACCTGCAGGTCACGCTCCGCGCGGGGGGCCAGCCGCTGGACGAGATCGAAAGCTACTTCGGGATGCGTAAGGTCGAGCTCGGGCAGGTCGACGGGGTGACGCGGATCCTCGTCAATGGCAAGTTCATCTTCCAGATGGGACCGCTGGACCAGGGATTCTGGCCCGAGGGGCTCTACACGGCGCCGACCGATGAGGCTCTGCGTTACGATCTCGAAGTCACACAGCGACTCGGCTTCAACATGACCCGCAAGCACGTCAAGGTCGAGCCGGCCCGCTGGTACACCTACTGCGATCGGATGGGGCTGCTGGTCTGGCAGGACATGCCGCACGCCCATCGCGCTCCCAAGGAACGCGAGCACTTCGAGCGTGAACTGGACCGCATGGTCGATGCGTTGTCGAACCATCCGTCGATCATCATGTGGGTCGTCTTCAACGAAGGCTGGGGGCAGTACGACACCGAGCGGCTCACGAGGCACGTCAAGCAGCGCGATCCGAGCCGGCTGGTCAGCAACGCCAGCGGCTGGACCGATAAGGACGTCGGCGACATCATCGACATGCACAAATACCCTGGACCCGGCTCGCCGAAACCCGAGCCGACGCGCGCCGCCGTGCTCGGTGAGTTCGGCGGACTGGGGCTCGTCGTCGACGGCCATACCTGGACGCGGCAGAATTGGAGCTACCAGGGCACGGCCGGCCGCGACCATCTCACCTACAGCTACCTCGATCTCCTGCGGCAAGTCTGGCAGCTTCGCGATTCCGCCGGGCTCTCGGCGGCGGTCTACACGCAGATTACCGACGTCGAGACCGAAACCAACGGCCTGCTGACCTACGATCGATCCGTGCTCAAGGTGGATGCTCCCCTGGTGGCTGCCGCCAACCGGGGGCGCTTTCCAACGCAGCGCACGTTCGTCGCCACCGCCGAGAGCGATCCGGTCGCCTGGGCCTACACGACAGAAACGCCCGCGACGGATTGGAACGCGCCCGGTTTTGACGCCGGATCCTGGAAATCGGGCCCGGCTGGATTCGGGTCGCAGGGGACGCCGGGTGCGGTCGTGCGGACCGAGTGGAAGACCCCCGACATTTGGCTGCGGCGCGAGTTCGAGGCGAGCCCGCCAGCCGGTGCCGCGCGGTTGCTCGCCCGCGTGCACCACGATGAAGATGTCGAAATCTATATCAATGGCGTGCTGGCGGCCAAAGCCGGGGGATACACCAAGGCCTATGGTCTGCTGCCGCTCACGCCCGAGGCGGCCGCGGCCATCGTCGCCGGCAAGAACGTTCTGGCGGTGCACTGTCACCAGACCGGCGGCGGGCAATACATCGACGTGGGCTTGGTCGAGCTTGACGAACGGACGGTATTCGACCCGCGCTGAGCTGCGCAACGTTACTCGTCGCAGGCCGCCGCGAGCTCGCGCAGGTATTTCAGCGCTTCCTCCAGGTCGGGCACCGGCATTCCCCGGCGCCGCCCCTCGCGGTCGCACTGGACCAGCAGCATCAGCTCATCGTAGTCGGGATGCGCGGCGAGCCTGCGGACCGACCGGGCGCCGAGCGTCCCCTCGCGCAACTGTTGCCCCTCGCCATGATGCTCGATCAGCCACGCGGTGCGCGGCGTGATCGAGTCGCCGAGGGCTTCGAGCCCGGCGGCCACATGCTCGCGGGGATCGAGCGCCTTGCCCACGTCATGCAACAGCGCCGCCGTGAGGAACTCCTCGTCGTACGGAAGATGGTTTCGGGCCAGCTCGAAGACTTGCAGGCTATGGTAGAGCGCGTCTCCCTCGGGATGCCGGCGAGGGCTCTGCTTCACCTGCTCCAGGGGCGCCAACAACGCTCCGAAGAGGGCAAATCGATCGTCCGCGGTGGGCGCCGCAGGCGGCAGCAGTCTTCCCTCGGGCTGCCCCTCGTCGCTTCGCCTGAGCAGGGCCTCAACGTCGGAGATGCTCGCCCGGAGGCTGCGCGCGTCAGCCGTGCGTCCCCCCAGGCGGCGCACCGTGCGAACGTCGTGCACGCAGATGCTGACCGGCCAGCCCCCCGGCTCGAGTCGGAACTCGATGCGCCAATGGCTGGATTCGCGCTCGTGCAAGTGCTCGCAGGCCAGCTCGTGAACCGCCGGCTCGGCCCGTAGCGCTGCGAGCACTGCCGCGGCGTTATCGGTGACCAGTTGGATCTCGATGCACGAACGGTCGGACCAGTCTCCGTTGAGTGCGTCCCCGGCCAGACGCGGGCGGAACGCGCGGAGCCGGCGCATCACTGCCAGCGCCGCCGTGCGCAGCTGGCTCAGACGTTCGCCGTCGGCGTCCGTCCCCCGCGAGGCGGCCCAGACGTGCAGCTCGGCACGCACCTCGCGGTTGGTCGGAAGATCATCGGGTTTCACCCAACCATGTCCCAACTGTCGGGCGGCGCGCTGCTTGGCGCGCTGGAGCTCGTCCTCTTGGCGGTCATACAACAGCCGGGCCGCGGCGGAGGCGATCTGGCGTCGAACTTTATCGGTTGCCATGCGGGTGAGAATTCGCACCGCGGCAGACGACGCGGCCACGAATCCAGGCGCGGTCGTCGACTCGCGGAGCGGGGCCGGGGGGCTAGCGGAGTTCGGGGGTGCGGGCGGCGGTACCTTGCTCGCGCGCGGCGCCGCCCCTCTCGCCGCTGCGCAAGTCGCTCTCGAAACGGGTCTCAGGAAACAGGGGAAGCAGCGCCGCTTCGCAACCGGCGTCGCGGCCGTCGCTGGCGCCGCGCCGCGCGGGATTGTCGGCCACGCGCTGATCGAGCTCGAAGTCAGCGACCGTCTGCAGGTGCGGCGGCCGGGTCAGGTCGGGAGGTTCGCGCCAGACGACGCGCCCCCAGCTCCGTTCACGCCCTCCCCAGAAGGCATTCCAGGGTGTGAGCGTCATCTCCTCAACGGTCGTCGCCGCCGACTTGCCGCGGATCTTCCAGAAGATGCTGAAGCCGTCGTAGAAGTCGCGCTCGCTCTCCCATTTCAGCCGCGCGCGAAAGTCCGTAACGCTGTCGATCCCGACCTGCTCGATCAGCGATCCCTCCGGACCGGCGACGACGATGCTATCGGTGCAGCGGATCTGCGTGATGAGCTGGTAGGGGCTGTCAGCCGCATTGGTGAGCAGGCACAAGCCATCCCGGGCGGCCATCGTCAAATGCCGGAGTTCGAGCTGCAGCTGGCCCAGGTGTTGCGGTTGCTTCGCCCCCCCGGCGGCCACCAACAGCCGTTGTCCGGTCGCCAGGAAACCATTCTGCCAATTCAAGCTGACCGGCTGCAGGTCGTGGACACGGAGGAAGACCGCTTCGCCCCGCGCAATCGAGTCGCGCAACTCGAGGGCCGTCGGCAGCGCCGGCGCGGTGTCTTCCATCATCACCATGGTGGAGGCTCCCGGCGGAGCGTCGACATTGAAAAAGCTCACATCCGCATGCTGCGCTCCCCCCGATTCGGAAGTGTTGCGAATCGAGAGCGCACAATGCTCGAGGCGCACCAGCTCCGCCTGCTGGATATCGAAGAGCGCCCAACCCTCCGCCGGCCGGGCCAGCGAGAGGTCAAGTTCCAGCGCCAGGTTCACCAGCGTCAAGCGGCCCGCCGCGACCGTCATCATGTGCCGCGGGTGCTTGAGCGGATCGTCCTCGGTCGGGCAGAACCTGACGAGGGGCGAAAAATTCTCGGCGGCGCGAATCGTCAAACGCCGATTTCGCGATTCGAACGGACGCTCGGCGCGCGGGCCGTCGTACCGCAACTCGATCACGTCGCCGTCCTGCGCGGCAGCGCAAGCCGCGCGCAGCGTCGGATAGATATACGTTCCGACTTGCGTCGGGTCGACGATCCGCAAACCGGGCCCACCGGTCGCCGGCGCCGGGGGCTGCTCTGGTTCCGAAACCCCGTCGCGCGTGTCCGATGTGGCGTCATAGGTCGACCCCAGCGGATCGAACAGCGGGGGCAACGCATCGTCGCCGTCGTCGAATCCTGGGAACAGGGGTTCACGATCCCGTGCCAGGTCGAACACTGGCAGCCCGGACTCGCGCCCGCCCGACTCGACCACACCGGGCAAGGTCGGGGGCGCTTTGCCGGCCGAAGCCTCGCTTCCGGACGTCCCCGGGGCCGTGCCAGCGACGGTCGCTTCGCTGGGGGGGAGCGATGTCGCCGGCCCAGTGCGCGAATTCTTGCTGTCGCGCGGAGTGCCTCCCGTGGCCGTTTCGCCGGGCACGTCGGCGCCGCTCGTCGGCGAACTTCCCGCCAGCGGCTGGCGAGTCGGACCACCAGGGGTTCCTGCCGGTTCCCCCGGACGGCGCTCGGCGGACCCGGTCCCAGGCCCTTCGCGCGAGGCTGCGGGCGGAAC
>JAEUIK010000021.1 GCA_016793185.1 Planctomycetaceae bacterium
GGATGGAACTTCTTCAGTGCCAACGCTCCGATCACCAGAAAGGCCGCCAGGGCCGCGAGCTGCGCGGCGACGAACGGCAATTCGTTTTGGTTGGGAGCCAAATCGTGGAGCGGCCCGATTTTCTGGAAGGACTGGACGATCAACACCAGCACGTTCAGGTACTGCGCAACGAGCGCGGACAAGAGATAAACCGGGCGCCAGGCGCCCTGCATGCCGCGCGCGTAACGCGCGTAGATCGCCAGCGCTAACAGCGGAATCGAGATGATTCCCAGGATGATTCCCGGCGTGACCCCCTGGAACGGAAACAGAAATCCCGTCGCGCTCGTCGCCAGAGTAGTGGCGAGAAAGACCGCCGTCCACCCGTTCAGGGGGCGTGACTTGAGCATCCCCCACATCAGCACAAACCCCGTCGCGATTCCCACGAGACTGACAGCCACATGAATAAAGAGCAGCATCTGATGACTCCCGCTGTTTCGACCTGCATGCGGAGCGGTCGGCTGGATGTTATAGCAGAAGTCGCGACGGCGCGCATCCTCTCCGCACACATTCTGCGGAGGGTGCGCACCGCGATGCGTCACGCTGGCGGGCGAGCCGAGAATGACTCGCGCGGGGCCTGGATTACTTTCCCTTGGCGGGGAGTTCCAGCACTTCGATCTTGCGGATCGAGACCTTGCTGCCCGGGTCGTGTTGCTGGAAGGCGAAATGTCCTTCCTTGAACGTCTGCTCGAAATCAAGGTACTCGTAGAGCTCGTCGCCGTTGACCGTGATCTTGATGCGAGTTACCGGGCGACCGCGCCAGACGTCGTCGCGCACTTCCAGATCGTAGGTGAACCAGGTGTCGGGCTCGACGAGCTTCTTGTAGACGTGGCACATGCCGTACAGCGAACCCGTGCGAATCGGATCGCTATGGGTGCTGTCGATCTGGGCTTCGTAACCATCGGTGAAGCCCGGCTTGCGCTTGGTGCGGAAGTAGAGCCCCGAGTTTCCCTTGTCGTTGATCTTGATCTCGGCGCGGTACTTGAAATTCTTGTAGGGGCCCGTCGTGCTCACGAGCATCGAGGCCTGGCCCGAGCCTTGGATGGCGCCGTCCTTGACCTCCCAGACACTCTTGTCGCTGCCATTCTTTTCCCAGCCGTTGAGCGTCTTGCCGTCGAAGAGCGACGTCCACTTCTCGTCCTCGGCCCGGGCTGCCGTCGAGAGTCCACCCAGGATGAGCGCCAGGGACGCCACGATCAACGCGCGAAACGCAAAACTCATTGGAGATTCCTCGTCGGGCTGAGTCCGAAAGTCGGGCAGGCTGAGACAGCCCGGCCCCCCATAAGCACTGTCAACAAATTACCTTCGCCCCCGTCCAGGTCAAGCGACGCCGTAGGACTCTGCTTGGCCCGGCCAATGCACCCGCGGCACCCACGCCGCCACCGGCTACCGGATCAAGCAGGGAAGTCAGCTCCCCCCCGCTGGCGGCCCGCTGACCACGCAGCGGGAAAAAGTTACCGGCCTTGTTTCCGTTGTGCGGATTGTGCGGCGGAGCGGGTAAGTGCCGGTCATTGCGAGCTCGAGCATCCAGCCCTGTTGCACCCTGCAAGTTCGGCGCGGCTCGCCCGCGCGAGCGTACGAACGAGTTAAGCCGGCAAGGGATGAGCGGGGCGAAGGCCGACCGCGCCCCTGCGGGTGCTTTGATCCTGCAACAACTCGGCGTGCGCTTTGGCAGTGGCGGCGCTCATCGGATTGAACGAACAATGTTCAGCCCCCGCGGCGAGGCACATCCGGGCCTGGCCCCCCGCTCGGAAAGCCGGAACCTGGTAGCGGATGCACTCCAGGGCGCCGGCGACTGCCCCCCGGATCGTTCATTCTCCGGGTTTCAGTCTTGCGGTAGTGCAATCCCTAGCCGCGCCAGGTGTGCATCAAGTGCGTGGCGCGCCCAGGGGAGCGCCTGCGGCGGAGCGTCGTCGTAGGCTTGCGCGAGCAGTTCTTCGAACGTCGTCGCTCCCGCTGCGTAGGCTTGCTTGATCTTGTCTTCGCGCCACAGCCGGTGCGCGAGTTGTTGCTGGATCAGCTCGCCCGGTTTGCCGGCTGGCTGCCCGTGTGCCGGAATGATCAACTTGCAATCGATTTCGAGGAGACGTTGGAGGCTGCGAATGAATTCGTCCATATCGCCGCCGAACTGTCGGGAGACGATGATCGACCCGGGATTGGCAACCATGTCCCCCGCCAACAGCGAGCCCGTGGAAGTTTCGAGAAAGCACAAGTGCCCCGGGTCATGTCCGGGGGTATGCAAGCAATGCAATTGCCAGCGGGGATCGCGCCCGCTGACGATGACATCCCCTTCTCCAATCGAGCGATCGATCGTGAAGGCGACTTGACCGGCCACGGCCGAATGCGCCCAGATCGGGGCCTGGTACCGCGCGCGGATTGCCTCGGCCGCGTCGGTATGGTCGGGATGGGAGTGCGTGAGCAGAATCGCCTCGACGCGCCCTCCCAGTTCCAGCAGGTGATCGAGTTGCCGCTCGAGGTGGGCCAGTTCCTCCGGCTGGTTGGCGCCCGGATCGACGACGAACAAGCTCTCTTCGCCCACGATCACGCAATTGGTATGTGTCGCGGGGGGAAGCGTCGCGCTCTTAACCGGCACCAGCGTGATCCCGCGGCGGATCTCGAACCAGTTGTGCTCGCCGGGCGAGCGTTCGGTGCCGCGTTGCAATCGGGGAAGCGCCGCGGGGAGCGGCACTCCGGCCAATTGTCGCAACGTGTAGGCGACGGGCGTCGAGATCCGCATCTCTCCCATGAGCCAGCGCCGCCGGGCTTCGGCCGCGGTCACCCAGTCGAGCGCGGTGATCTCACCCTCGATCAGTTCCTCTTCTTGCTGCACGTCGCCCAGTCGATAGAGAAAGTAACGGGTCGCAAAGCGAATCGCCGAGATCGGGGGGGTCAGCCACTCTCCAGCGGGCTGAAATTCGTCAGCCAGGATCGCAAGTTGATACCTTTGCAACAGTTCGTCGAACGTCAGTTCTTCCTGCAGTAGCTGGCGTCGGGCGGCGCGGAGTTCGTCGCGCAGCGGCAACGCGCCGTGAGCGCAGAGGAGACCCGTTTCTTCGAAGACTTCGCGGGCGACGGCGAAGATCGCCCGAGCGTGCTGCGCATCACTGGCTCCGCGGACGCGCTCGATGGGGTCATCGTCCTGGATACGGCCGCCGGGAAAGACGTAGTGGCCTCCCATGAACCTGAGCGCGTCGTTGCGGCGGGCCAGGAGAATGCGGGGTTCGCTCTCACCCCGCACCAGGATACAGGCGGCCGCGGATCGAGGTTCGGACGACATCGTGATGGCCAGCTCGCTGGGACGGATTTCGGCCAGGGCGCCCGCGCGCCCGCGTACGACCCCATTCTAACGGTCCCCTGGGTGCGAATGCCACGCTCGCGGCAGTCTGAGGCAATCGGCCGCAATCGACTTTCAATTGCCGGCGCGGCTCACTAAACTCGGACCGCGTTTCAGCCCTCGTGGAGCCGCCGATGTTGTTCACTGTGCCGCTGTTGCTTGCCCAAAGCGGAAGCGTACCCCTCAAATGGCTCGACGTGCTGATTCTGGTCGGCAGCGTGGTGGGCATCACCGGCTTCGGCATGTGGATCGGCCGCAAAGAGACCAGTACTGGCGATTACTACCTGGCCGGGCGAACCGTGGCCTGGTGGGCCGTGGCGGGCTCGATCTTCGGCACCAATATCAGCTCGCACCACCTGGTGGGGATGATGGGGGCGGGCCTGAAAGAGGGCTTTGCCCAAGCCAATTTCGAGTTCGGCGCGATTTTCGGCCTCCTGATGCTCTGCTATTTCTTCTTGCCGTTTTACCGCCGGATGGGGCTCTACACGCTCTCCGAGTACCTCGGCCGCCGGTTTGACGATCGAAGCCGGCTGGTCTATTCGCTCACGAACATGGCGTTCCTGCTGATCCAGATGGTCGGCACGATGATCCTGGGCGCGTTGACGATTGAGACCTTGACCGCCGGCTCGGACTTTGCCATTAGTTTCGGCGTGGCAGTCTGCCTGCTCGCGGCCGTGGCCGCGGGATACACCTTCTTTGGCGGACTCAAAGCCGACATTTTCAACGACGTGGTGCAGAGCATCCTCCTGCTGATCGGGGCCGGCATGCTCGCGATTCTGGCAATCTGGCACCCCAAGGTCGGTGGCGTGTCGGGCCTGCTCGAGAAACAGCCGGAGAAGTTTCACGTCATCTTCGAGACCAGT
>JAEUIK010000039.1 GCA_016793185.1 Planctomycetaceae bacterium
GATTTGCCGCTCTACTTGCGAACCTTCAAGCCGGGATTCGCGAACCTGTTCTTCATCGGGTTGATGCAGCCTCTGGGGGCCATCTTTCCGATCGCCGAGCGGCAGGCCGCGCTGTGTGGCGAGCTCCTGGCAGGCAGATACCGTTTGCCCAGCGAGGCCGCCATGCAGGCCGAGATGGAGCGCGAGCGCCAGCAGATGTTCCGCCGGTATGTGCAGAGCAAGCGCCACACGATGCAGGTCGATTTCGCGCCGTTCATGAAGCGCCTGGCGAAAGAGATCAAGACAGGCGCGCGACGGGCACAGGCCGCCGGATTTGCCCCCGAAGTCCCAGCACGGGCGTGCCAGCCGGTCGACATCGCGAACTGAGGATCGGGCCGCCGACGGTCGCATCGCGAGCGAACGGACGCCGCGCGCGGGGCATCAAAGAGGTTCGCACAGCGACGCGCGGAGCAGCGTGGGCCGTGCGCTGTTCCTCGCGGCAGCTTGGTTCAGCGGATCAGGCTGTCGATCGTCCCGCCGAAGCGGAAGTACATCGGCAGTGCCAGGCAGCAGGAGTGCCCTTGGGCCAGCGCCGGGGGGACGGTCCAGTTGTACCATTCCCGGAACGTTGGATAGAGCGAAGGTTTGGTGCCAAACCAGCCGCGCAGGATCTCGCCCGAGAGCTTGCTGGGAGCGGCCAGGATGTATTGATTGCCGGGATTGGTAACCGCCGTCCATTGTGCGTCGCTGACGACGCATGAGGAGCTGAACCAGTGGGGCGAATCGACGTGGGGGGTCGGCTCGATGTAGTACTTGTAGCCGGCCTGCTTCAGCGACTGCGCCAAGTCGTAAACGTAGTGCCCCGGCTTGGAATAAATCGACGTGTCGAAGGCAATCGAGCACCGGGCGTCGAGCAACGGGGCGATGGCTTTCATCCCCTCCCACTTAGCCTGCCCGGCGGGCAGGGCGTCAAACTCGGGGGCCCCGTGGAGCGTTCCCACGTAGGTGATGACTTCGATTCCCTGGCGCGTGATCGGGTAGATCGCTTCGGCGAAGCCCTGCGTGAACCAGTTGAAGGCCGGGTTCTGCCGCGAAAGGGCATAGGCATCGTAGCGCAGGTTGGTGGTAACCCACCGGTTCCCCATCAACTGTTGCCGCCCCTGAGCCTCGCGGCCATGCGGCATCCAGAGCAGGAACCTCCGCACGCCCAGGTCGGCGACCGGCTTGAGCTGTGTGTCGACAAAGCCCTTCCAGCCGGTGTTGGGAGTGACGAACTGGACGAAGCGGCGGCTGGCATCGGCGCCAGAACTGATACCGAAGTAGCAGACAATCTGGTCGATCTTGGCCACGCCCGTTCCTCCCTGTCACTTGTCTGCTAGCGGGCCAACCTCGAATTGCAGCCTGGGCGCGGGGAAAACCCTCATTGCGAGGAGGTATTCCTTAGCGGCTTGCTGATGAAATGCGTTTGGAACCGGTTAGCCGGCCGTTCCCTGCCGACCTTGGCGCCATCCGCCCAAAAAGCGCCCCACCGGCACGGGGTGAAACATGCCGGTTGCCCCTTCGACCTGTCGCGCTTCCTGAATGCGCAGACGCTCTTCGCTGCCTATCGACAGCTGCGAGTAGGAAACTTATATCGATTGTTACCACAGACAGTCAAGAAAATCCGCAAGATTCCTGCAGGTTTTTGCGGTTTGAGTGATGGCCCCCAGCAGGCAATCGGGAGTTCACCTAAGGCCGCGCCGAGGGAGCAAGCGCGGTCGCAAATCGACCGGGTCGTCCAAGACCCCAAGCGAGGGCATAGTCCCGAAGGGGGCAGGGCCCAGCCAAGCTCCTCGGCGCGGCTCAATGGGACCCCTCGTGACGCTCCCCATGGCCAGAGTTCGGTTGCCACGCGGCGAAATCCACTCTCTTCTAGCGGGCGTAATTTCGTGCTAACCGGTTGTATTGGAGAGGGTTACGGTGCAGGTTCAAAGCCGCTGCGGCCTGTCAAGATAGGGTGTTCGCCGCGGTTGAGCTGTGAATTCCGAATGTGCCGGTATTTCCACTCATGAAGTGTTTGACGCCATTCCGAAAAGAAATCCGTGTTGATGCGCCGCGCGCCGACCGCGACCGTTCCGGACAGGGACCCATCGCACGGCCGCGTCGGGAAACTGCCAAACTGGGGCGCCGCCCCCGGGGGTTACTTGGCGAGTCCGCTGGACCTACTGCGAGGTCGTTGGGGTCGATTGACCCTACGTCCGCGGTGCGCGCCCAATCACCCTCCGGCGTGCCGGTCCGCCTGGGGCCGGCTCGCAGCCGGGCTGCTCGCTTCCCTGTTGTTCGCGGGCTGCACCAGCTTCGGAGAGTACGTCCATAACGGGTTCAAGGTGGGGCCGAACTACGTGCGCCCTCCCGCCCAAACCTCGCCCGACTGGATCGATTCGAGCGATGCGCGGGTCAAATCGGATCCGCCGGCCGACTGTGCCTGGTGGACGGTCCTGAACGATCCCGCGCTCAACGGACTGATCGGGTCTGCCTACCGGCAGAACCTCGACCTCCGTGCCGCTGGGGCGCGCATCACCGAGGCCCGGGCCCAGCGCGCAATCGCCGTGGGGACGCTCTTTCCGCAAACCCAAACGATGACGATCTCGGCCCTCGAGTCGCAGATCAGTCAGAACCTGCCGATCCCGTTTCCACAGAACTTCGACCTGGTCACGGCCGGGTTCAACGGCTCGTGGGAACTCGACTTCTGGGGACGCTATCGACGCGCGGTCGAGTCAGCCGACGCCAACCTCAGCGCTTCGGTCGAACAGTACGGCGAAGTGCTGGTCCTGCTCCTCTCCGATGTGGCCAGCAACTACGTTCAATTGCGAACCTTCCAGCAGCGGCTGGCCTATGCTCGGCAGAACGTCGAGATCCAGCGCGGCTCGCTCAAGCTGGCTGAAACGCGGCTCAAGCAGGGAGTCTCCAGCGAGCTCGATGTGCGGCAGGCCCGGGCCATTCTCTGGCAAACCGAATCGCTGGTGCCGGTCTTCGAGGCGGGTGTGCGGCAGTCGAGCAATGCACTTTGCGTGCTCCTGGGGATGTCGCCGATCGATCTGGCCAGTGCCTTAGGAACAGCGCCGATCCCAATGGCGCCCCCCAGCGTGGCGTTGGGAGTTCCGAACGACCTGTTGGCACGCCGCCCCGATGTCCGCCGTGCCGAGCGGCGCGTCGCCGAACAATGCGCCCGAATTGGCATGGCGACCGCCGATCTCTACCCAGCCCTGAGCGTCAACGGTTATGTCGGCTTCTGGGCGCAAAACACGCATGAGCTGTTCAACGGCGATAGCTTTACCGGTGCCCTGATTCCGCGTTTCAACTGGAACGTGTTGAACTACGGGCGGATTGCCAACAACATCATCGCTCAGGACGCGCGGCTCCAGGCCGTGGCCTACGACTACCAGCAGACCGTGCTGCGGGCGGGCCAGGAAGTCGAAGATGGGTTAACTCGCTTCCTCCACGCCCAAATGCAAGCCCGGTTTCTCGATCGCAGCGTGGCCGACACCGCGCGGGCGGTCGAGCTGGTGAAGGTGCAATTCGAGGGAGGAACGACGGACTTCAACCGCGTCTTCACGCTCCAGGCTTCGCTCACGTCGCAGCAGGATCAACTCGCCGCGGCTCAAGGCAACATCGCGCTCAGCTTGATCGCCGTCTACAAGGGTTTAGGGGGTGGGTGGCGCTGTTTTCAAGCCTGTGGGGGCATGCCCGCGCCTTGCTATCCGCCGGAAGTCGAGACGGTACCGCCGCCGCCGGCACCCGAACTGTTGCCGCCGCCGCCGCCAGCGCTGTCGCCGTCGGGCCAAACACCAGTGCAAGTGGCACATCATGTAGCCCCGC
>JAEUIK010000044.1 GCA_016793185.1 Planctomycetaceae bacterium
GGAAGTTTGATCCTGGCTCGCCGGACTCCCCTCTCCCAGTACGGGGTTTGGCGGGTCGCGGCGGACCCTGGAATCGGGGCTGGCAAGCGGGGCAACTTGCTCGTCGCAGGCTGCTATCGTAGACTGGTCACTCCGAGAGCCCACCGCACACAAGTCGCAAGGGGCACGGCAATTAGCGTCGTGACGAAGACCGATACCGCCTTCCAACGCTGCATCGCGCCCGGCTGCGGTTCGACCTATGGGGTCGAGGAGCAAAAGGTCGCCTGCGACACCTGCGGCAGCCTGCTGGACGTGGTTTACGATTGGGACCGCCTCCAGCCCCCCAGCTCGCTCAAGTACTTTGAGCAGAAATGGACCCGCCGCTGGGACCCCCTCTGCTTCAGCGGCGTCTGGCGGTTCCACGAGCTGTTGCCCTTCGCTGCCCCGGAACAGGTCGTGACCATCGGCGAGGGGCAGACCCTGCTGCAGCCCGCCGCGGGCGTCGGCCAGTTCGTCGGCATGAACGACGGGCGCCTCTATCTGCAGTACGAAGGGATGAATCCCTCGGGCAGCTTCAAAGACAACGGCATGTCGGCCGCCGTCACGCACGCCCGCTCGATCGGCGCCAGCAAGGCAGCCTGCGCTTCGACCGGCAATACCAGCGCGTCGCTGGCCCTGTATTGCTCAGTGACCAAGCTACTGAAGGGCATTGTCTTTATCGGCTCGGGCAAGATCTCGTATGGCAAGCTGTCGCAGGCGCTCGACTATGGGGCGCTGACGGTGCAGATCGCCGGTGATTTCGACGATGCCATGGAGCGGGTCAAGGAAGTTGCCCAGGAGCTGGGTATCTATCTCGTCAACAGCGTCAATCCCTTCCGGCTGGAAGGGCAGAAGACGATCATGTATCGCGTGCTCGAAGGCTTGCGCTGGGAGGTGCCGGACTGGATCGTCGTGCCCGGCGGCAACCTCGGCAATTCGAGCTCCTTTGGCAAAGCGTTCTACGAGCTCAAGCAACTCGGCCTGATCGACCGCCTGCCGCGGCTGGCAGTGATCAACGCCGCGGGGGCGAACACGCTATACGAACTGTATGAGCGCCAGGGGGTCCGCTGGCGCGGGGGGGCCGGCGACTTTTCGGTCGACTGTCGTTACTACGATCGACTCGATGCCGAGCACCTGCGGGCGTCGACGATTGCCAGCGCCATCGAAATCAATCGGCCGGTCAACCTGCAAAAATGCCTGCGGGCGCTCGAGCACTGCGACGGCGTGGTGCGCGAGGTAACCGATCAGGAAATCCTGGATGCCAAGGCCCAAGTCGGCGCCGGGGGAATTGGCTGCGAGCCCGCCAGCGCGGCAAGCGTGGCCGGCGCAAAGCTGCTGCGAGCACAGGGGGTGATCGGGGCCGACGAGCGCGTGGTCTGCATTCTGACCGGGCACCAGCTCAAGGATCCTACCGCGACAGTCGCTTACCACACCACGGATCAAAACCAGTTCAACGAGGTGCTCGGCAAACGAGGCGTCCGCCGCGCCGCCTTCGCCAATCGGGCTGTGGCCGTCTCGAACAACCTCGACGAGATCGTCAAGGCGATTCGATTGTATTCGTAATTTGGCGAGGGTTTGCAGGGGCCTCAACCCACACGACGCAACGCCGGCACCATTCCGAGCCCCGCAGGCGTAGGGCCCCAGTTTTTGCGCGGTGGTTTGGCGCCTGCGTGGTTCGAGCTCTTCGCAGTCCGTGGGGTCCTCGTGTCGTGGTGGTTAGTCTCTGACGGTCAGGGAGGAATTTGATGTCAGTCGTGCGCATCGCCATTCATGGAGCCGCCGGACGGATGGGCCAGCGGTTGGTGGCGCTCGGAGCGGCGGATCCCGAACTGCAAGTCGCCGCCGCGATCGAATCCGCCAGCCATCCCCGACTCGGCCAGGACGCCGGCGCGATCGCCGGCAGCGGCGAGTTGGGCGTGCCGTTGACGACCGCCCAGCGCGTGCCGGCGGGAAGTGTCGACGTCGTGATCGATTTCTCGACGCCGGCCGGTGCACTGTCGGCCCTTGAGTTTTGCCTGGCGCGAAAGCTCCCGCTTGTTCTGGCGACCACCGGTTTCGAGCCGGAACAGCGCAAGACCGTCATCGCGGCGGCGGAACGGATTCCGATCCTCTGGTCTCCCAGCATGAGTCTGGCCGTGAATCTCGCGATGCGGTTGTCGGCGATCGCGGGCACGGCCCTCAAGAACCACTCGTCGGGTGTCGACGTCGAGATCATCGAGCGGCACCACCGTTTCAAGGAAGACTCGCCCAGCGGCACGGCCCTCAAGTTCGGCGAGATCATCGCCGGCGTGATGGGACAGACCTCGAGCACGCATGGGCGCGAGGGACGCCCCGGACAGCGCCCGGCGAGCGAGATCGGCTACCATGCGGTGCGCACCGGCGACAATCCGGGCGAGCACACGATCATCTTTGGGATGCTCGGCGAAACGCTCGAGTTGACCGTGCGGGCGAGCAATCGCGATTGCTATGCCCAGGGCGCCCTGGCCGCGGCCAGGTTCTTATTCGGCAAGCCGCCCGGCCTGTACGGCATGAGCGACGTGCTGGGATTGTGAGCGCGCATGGCCAAGTGCGAAGAGGGATACCTGTGCGACGTCTGCGGCGGCGACGTCGAAGATCTGACCGACAGTGATCTCTATCTCCGCTACGTGATCGGGATGGTCGATCCCGAGACACTTCACACCTCGCGCGAGCGCCACATCCGCTGTAACCCGGTCCTGGCGCAATTCATCGTCGACGAGGGGTTCCTGCCGGTAGCGGTCGAGGGGGATTTCGACAAGCGGACGCTCGATCCGGCGTCGGTGCGCGAACGCGAGTCACTCGTCACCCGCGGTTGGCTTCGGCTGCGCGAAGTTGCCGGCCAGGAGCTGTCGATCATCGACTATCCGCTGCCGGAAGTTCGCGCTCGGTTGGAGCGCCGAGAGCTTTAGCAGGGATGCGCAGTAGCAACCACGACGACACCACTACGTACGACAGAAGGACGAACCACAGAGGCACCAGGGCACGAGCGAATAGGTCATGATGACCTGTACCTCCTTAGTGTCTTAGTGCCTTGGTGGTTTCAATCTCTTCGTATTTCGCGGTGTCGTGGTGTTTCGATTCTTCTTTCACCCCGCCAGCGCTTCCGCCGCCAGCGCTAACGCTCCGTACACCACCATCTCTTCGCCCAGCTTGGCGGGAACGATCTCGAACGTGCCCGCCAGCGGAGGGAAGACGTAGCGATCGACTTCGCGGCGGAGAGGCCGGAAGAGCAGGTCTTCGCCCAGGAGCGCGACGCCCCCGCCAATGACGATTCGCTCAGGGGCGAGCAGCGTAATCATCTGCGCAATTCCCCAGCCGAGCGCCTGCCAGGCACGGCGGAGGATATCGAGCGCGAGCCCATTGCCGGCGGCGGCCGCCTCGCCCACCATCTTGGTGGTGAGCGACTCGGCGTGACCGTTACAGCGCTCCAACAGGTCGGCAACATGCTCTTCGTCGGCCTCTTCGATCTCGATCAAGCGTTGGCGCACCTCGTCGGGCCGCTTGACCTTTTTGCCGGCCGCCACGACGTTGAGTCGTTTGGGGCTGGGGTGGAGCAAGCGCTCTTGCGCCGCCGCGGCGATCCCCCAGCCGGCGGCAAACGACTCGAGGTTGCTTTCCGGGTCGTCGAACTGCAGTCCGGGACGCAGGTGCCCTAGTTCGGCGGCGCCGGCGCCGTTGCCCCGGTAGATCTGGCCGTCGATGATCAAACCGCCGCCGATGCCGGTGCCGATCGTGATATAGAAGACGGGGTTCGCGCCACGTCCGGCACCGTACAGCGCCTCGGCCAGGCCAGCCGTATCGGCGTCGTTGGCGACCATGGCGGGGAGCCCAAGTTGCCGGGTCAACCAGGTCCCCAAGGGAAAATCGGTCCAGCCTGCCACGTGATGGCTCTTCACCACGCGGCCGGCGTCGACATCCACAGGTCCGCCAAAACCACAGCCGATCGCGCGGACTGAGTGCCGCGACAGCAGCGCCGGAGCCGCCGCGGAGATTTGCTCGAGGATGCCGGTCGCGCCGCGGCGCGCGTCGATGTCGAGGCGCACCAGCTCCGCCAACCCCGATCCGTCGGGCTGACCCACGCCGAGCTGCAGTTTGGTTCCACCGATTTCAATGCCGAGCAACATGCCTGGTTCCGGAAGGCGGGTGTCGCGGTCGCAAGCTGGGAGTCGTGCCGAGGTGCGTTGAACTTTGCGCGCGAACAGGTACGTCGAGCATAGTTCGCGCTTCCACCCACCGCTACAAATTGGCGCGCGGATTTTTCCGGTTGTAGCGATGCAACTCGCGCGCCGTCCGCATGCCAGCTGCCGGTACGCGCCAAGCAAAAAAGATAGTTTGCGCGCACTCTCTCAGTTGGGTGGATTCGCCCACGACAGAGGGCCCGATCCGACGCAAGAGAGGTCGCCGCGACGGTTGAGTTCCGCCCGTCCGCGGCAGGCCGCTTCAGCGGCTGCCAGCGGTTTGGGCGTACCGCCCCTCGTGATTGATGCGGGCGAAGACGTCGTTGAGAATCCAGTGGAAGAGCGCGAGATGAATGCTCTCGACCATGCCCATGTCATCGAGCGGCACGTGCAGCCCGGCCTGTGCCAGGCCGCGGAGCTTGCCGCCGCTGAAGCCCGTGAGCCCGAAAGTCTTGAGCCCGTGACGATTGGCCCATTCGACGGCCCGCAGCACGTTGGGACTGTTGCCCGAGCCGCTGATGGCGATGCAGAGATCCCCCTCGGAACCGTAGTTCATGAGCTGCTGCACGAAGATCTGGTCGTAGCCCACGTCGTTGCCGAGGGCGAGAATCCAGCCCAGGTTGTCGGTCAGGCTCATGATCTTGAGACGCTTCTTGGTCTCGTCCTTGAGGTCCTTCTCGTGCAGGGTGCTCTTGCCGAGATCTTCGCTCATGTGCGTAGCGGTGGTACCGGAGCCGCCATTGCCGAAGATATAGACGAACTTCTCGTTTTCCCAGGCTTCATAGATCAGATCGGCCCACTGTTGCATTTCGGCCTGATCGATCCGGTCGAGCTCGGTCTTGAGACGTTCGACATATTCACTCGTGTTGAGCTTGGCGCCGAGCATGTTGCACGTGTCTCCGATTTTGTTCCTGTCACCCCGCTAACCACTCGATCACCGGGCCGCGGCATGGAAGAGCCCGACTCCGGGCATCTTCTGTCCAGCTTAGCAATTCCGCTGAAATCGGGCTAGCGGCCGCTACGCCTCGGCCAGGGCTTCCCGTTGGCCCCGTTCGACATTCACCGGCAGCACCAGCAGCGTCCCCAGCACGAAAAAGACCAGCAGGCTCAGGATCGCCCAGTGGGCGCTGCCGGTCGCCTTGAGCGTGTTGGCGAAGAGCACCGGGCCGAGAATGCTGGTCGCCTTGCCCGAGAAGTTGAAGAAGCCCATGAATTCGGCCGCGCGGGTTTCGGGGGTCATGCGTCCCATAATGGCCCGGCTGACCGACTGAGCGCCCCCCATGACGAGTGCTAGCACGAATCCCATCACCCAGAACTGCCCTTTGGTGGTCACGAAGAAGGCCGAGAAGACGAGTCCGATCCACACGGCCAGCGTGGCCAGCAGGGTCGTCTTCTGGCCGATCTTGTCGGAGAGCCAGCCGACGAAAAGCGCCCCCGGCAGCGAGACGAACTGGATCATCAGGATCAGCGGAATCAGGTCGACGGTGGTCATCTTGAGCTCTTCCTTGGCGAACACCGATGCCTGGCTGATGACCGTCTGCATCCCGTCGTTGAACAAGAGGAAGCCGAGCAGGAAGAGGGCCAGCGTCCGGTAGTGGCGCACGTGCTTGAGGGTTTGTCCGACCTGCGCGAAGGCGCCGCGGGCGGCCTCGAACACCGACTGGTGCGCGGCCCGGGGCTGGACCTTGTCGCGCAGGAACAGCACGGCCGGCAGCGAGAAGAGGCCCCACCACAGGCCGCCGATCACCAGGGCGATCCGCATCCGCAGCGGGTTCACGGCATCCACGGCTGTGACGTCGCCGTCCTTCCAACCAAAGTTGAGCTCCACGAGTTCATCACCCATCTTGACCTCGTGGGGACCGTACTGCGTCTCCGGAGTAACCTGCGTATAGCCATCGTTGACGGGCGATCCGCGCGTGCCGAAATCGAACTGGGCCGCGAACGAAGTTCCATCTCCAAGGATCTTCATTCCTTGAATCGGCACGACACTCGGAACATCTTGCGCAGTCCTTCCGTTAGGAATCAGCCGCAACATTAATTGGCCGTCATGCAGCGTTACTTCCGTCGAGACTCGGCCGCCGTCAGTGGTTGTCGCCGTGCTGGTCGTGCCATTGAGCCGGAGTTCGTCTCGGAGATTGGTATGGACGGTGTCGCCGCGCCACAGTTCGACCGAATAGGCTCCCGCGGGGACGTCGACCACAAACTGCGCGTCCGCGGACTGGTTGAAATCGCAGGTGAGGAAATCTCCACCCGGAAGCCCGAACCGATCTCCCTGTAACATGACCACCAGGGCCAAGGCCAGCGCGAGTCCGCCGCCGACGTAGCCGGCGCCAAATCCCCAGGCCGAGACGCGATTGACGGTCGTGTCGTCAGAGATCTCGGGCAGAAACCCGTTGCAGATCCCGTAGGAGAGCTCGAAGCCGAGATTAGCGATGAAGAACAGCGTGAGAGCGATCCAGGCGGGATTGGGAGGAAGCACTCCCATCAGGGTTGCCGCCGCAGCGCCGCCGAGCGCGGTGATCGCGAGCCAGTGACGCTTGGCGGCGCGTGCGTCGGCCAGCGCGCCGAGCACCGGCGAGAGGAGCGCCGCCACGAACATCGAGATCCCGACGCCGTTACCGTAGAACCAGGGGCCCCAATCGCTCGGCGTGACGACGGTCGTCAGGTAGAAAACGACAACCGTGATCAGGATCGTGCTCCAGGCGCTGTTGGCCCAGTCGTACATCGCCCAGGCGAAGACTTCCCGGCGCGTGCCGCGGTGCGGAGGATTGCCCGTCGAGTTGGGGGATGCCATGCCAAGGCCGCCTGGGTTGCCGGGGAGAAGTGCGGAGCATTATGCCCCGGACGGCGCGCCAGCCACAAGGCGGGTTTACTAACGGGCAGACGTTGTCGCCCAGCAGGCCAACCGCGCAATCGACCACGGGCCGAGCAGCCCCTGGCGCGTTACAGTCCGTACTCTTTGATCTTGCGATAGAGGGTGCGCTCGCCAATCTCGAGCAGCCGCGCGGCCTCTTCGCGATTGCCGGCGGTGAACCGCAGCGTCTCGGTGATGAAGAGCCGTTCGAGCTCACTCAACGGACGTCCGACGAGGCCCGCCAGCGTCCCCGGCGTGGCCTCGCCCGAGGCTTCGACCGGTCCCGCCAGCTCGGCCGGCAGATCGTCGAGATCGAGCACCTCGTCGTAATCGACCACCACCATGCTCTCGACCACGTTCCGCAACTGGCGGACGTTTCCCGGCCAGTCGTAGGCCATGAGGCGGCGCCGCGCGGCGGTCGACATGCTCTTGACGGTCTTCTCGTGCCGAGCGGCGAACTGCTTGATGAAGTGCTCGATCAACAGGGGGATGTCCCCTGCCCTGTCCGTCAGGCGCGGCAAGCGGACGGTGACGACTTTCAGGCGGTGGTAGAGATCTTCGCGGAAGGTGCCCGCCGCGATCGCGTCCTCAAGATTGCGATTCGTGGCCGACAGGATCCGGACATTGACCTTCACCGGATCGTTCGAGCCGACGCGGGTGATCTCGCCGTTTTCCAGCACGCGGAGCAGTTTGATTTGCGTCGCCAGCGGCATGTCGCCCACTTCGTCGAGGAAGAGCGTGCCGCCGTGGGCGTACTCGAACTTGCCCACCCGATCGGTCGAGGCGTCGGTAAAGGCCCCCTTCACATGACCGAACAGCTCGCTTTCGAGAATGTTCTCGCTGAGCGCGGCGCAATTCAGCGCGACAAACGGCTTGGCCTTGCGGGGGCTGTTCTGGTGGATCGCCTGGGCGACGAGCTCCTTGCCGGTACCGGTTTCCCCCTGGATCAGCACGCTGGCATTGGTCGGAGCGATGCGGCGCAGCCGGTCGACAAGCTCCTGCATCTGCGGGCTCGAGCCGATGACCCCTTCGAAGCCGAATTTCTCGTCGAGCCGGCGATTCAGCTCGGCGTTGGTCCGACGGAGACGGAGGCTTTCCAGCGCCTTGTCGGCCACGGTGCGGAGCTGCTTCAGATCGAGCGGCTTGAGCAGGTAGTTGAAGGCCCCCTGCTGCATCGCGGCGACGGCCGAAGGGATGCTGCCGTGACCGGTGACCAGGATCACCTCCGCTTCGGCTTGGGCGGCCTTGGCGCGGCGGAGAATCTCGAGGCCGTCGAGATCGTTCATCACCAGGTCGGTGATGATCAGATCGAAGACTTCCTCGTCGATGAGGCGCGCCCCCTCGGTGCCGCTGGTGGCGACCGAGCACTCGTACCCTTCGCGCGCCAGGCTCTCGGCCACGGCTTCGGCGTGGGCCGCGTCGTTATCGACGATCAGCACGCGCGCCGCGAGGGCCTTGTCATCGAGGATGGAGACCGGGTCGGGACTCGTCATGGGGGCGATGATACCGAATCGCGGTTGAACGGACCAGCGGCGCGGTGGCCGCTCGAGACCCCCGGCGGCGCCGCAGCGCACGTAGCGCGGCGGTCGGCCGGGTCGCGCCTCACGGGGCCGCCGGATCGGGCGCCGGCAGCGCGGTGAGTTTGGGAAGGTGAATCGTGAACTTCGTGCCGCGGCCGACCTCGCTTTCGACCGTGATCTTGCCCCCTTGGGCTTCAATGATCTTGTGAGCGGTGGGGAGCCCCAGCCCCGAGCCGCCTGCCTTCGTCGAGTAGAACGCATCGAAGATCTTGGGGAGCGTCGCGGCGTCGATGCCAGTCCCGGTGTCGATCAGCTCGAGCCGCACGTCGTCTCCCAGCGATTGGGTCCGGACCACAAGCTGGCCCCCGTCGGGCATGGCTTGCTGCGCGTTGAGCACCAGGTTCAGAAGCGCGCCGTGGAACGCCTCGCGATCCAACTGGACCGAAGGCAGATTGGGATCGAAGTAACGAATGATCTCAATCCTGGATTCGGCTGCCTTGTGCCGAAAGAATTCGAGGATCTGGTCGACTTCGGTGTTGAGATCCGCCGGTTCCAGTCGCTGCGCCTGAGCCCGGGTGAACTTGAGAAAATCGTCCAGCAGCGCCAGCAATCGCTGCGATTCGCGCTGGACGACGGCGATCTTGGCCAGCGCCCGGCGATCGCGCGGGACGTCGGAGTTGGCAAAATCCTCGGCCAGCAGCTCGAGGTTCAGCCCGATCGTCGAGAGCGGGTTCTTGATTTCGTGCGCGAGCGCGCCGGCCAGGCGGGCGATCTCGGTATACCGGTCGACCAGTTCCTGCTCGCTGGGGCGCGGGGCGGACGCCGTCGAGCGAATCGTGCTTTCCCGAGAGCCGCCGTCCATCTCGCCGTACCCGCCTGGTTGTCGATCACGTCGCGCCGATATAGAAAACGCCACGCTCACGGGAGGCGTGAGCGTGGCGTCGATTCACCAACTTTGTCGGTCGAGCCGTCCTGCCGGCGCGGCTCGCTGCGGCTCCGCAGGAAACGCGATTAGTCGCGTTCCTCGACCGCACCTTCCTCGGCCAGCTCTTCCAGCACCGCGCGGCGGCTGAGCTTGACGCGGTCCTGCTCGTCGATCGCGATCACGCGGACCTCCATCACGTCGCCGACGCGACACACGTCGTGCACGCTCTTGACGTACTCGTTGGAGAGCTCGCTGATGTGGCAGAGACCGTCCTTGCCGGGCAGGATTTCGATGAACGCGCCGAAATCTTTTACGCTCGTCACCCGCCCTTCGTAGATCTTGCCGACCTGGACCGTCTCGGTCAGGGCCTCGACGCGCCGCAGGGCCGCCTTGGCGCCGTCGGCGTCGCTCGAGGCGATCGTCACGGTGCCGTCGTCCTCGACCTCGATCGTGGCGCCGGTCGTCTCCTGGATGCTGCGGATCGTCTTGCCGCCGGGGCCGATGAGGGCACCGATCTTGTCGGGCGCGAT
>JAEUIK010000059.1 GCA_016793185.1 Planctomycetaceae bacterium
GTGCTGGTGACGCTCGCCGACGCGCTGCATCGGGTGGGGCAGCCCGCCCATCGCCTCGAGCAAACGATGGTCGATGCTGCGGCGCAGGTCGGACAAGAGCTGCAAATCTTTGCCTTGCCGACTGGCTTGATCATGTCGTTCAAGGAAGACGACGGGTACCAGACACGGCTCTCGCGGATCGAAGATAGCGGGATCCATCTCGAGCGGCTGGCTCGACTGAGCGGAGTGGCCGATCGGATCGTACAGGGGAAGATCGATCCCGCAGCCGGCAAACGGCAACTCGAGCAGATCATGCACGCGCCCGAACGCTGGGGGCCCGTGGCGGTCGTCGCCGCGTACCTGTTGAGCGCCAGCGCCTTTGCGGTCTTCTTTCGGGGAGGCCTGGCCGAGTTGATCACGGCCGTGTTCGTGGGGCTGGCGGTCGGACTGCTCGCCGTCGCGACGCAACGCGTGCGCGTGTCGCGCCGTCTGTTCGAGTTGGCGTCGGCCCTGGCGGCCGCCTGGATTGCCACGCTGGCCGGAGGCCTCTACGGCCCCTTTGTCGAATGGATCCCGCTGGCGGCCGGCCTGATCATCCTGCTGCCGGGAATGGCTACCGTCGATGCCGTCGAGGAACTCTCCAACGGCCATCTGGCTGCCGGTGGGGCCCGCCTGGCCGGCGTCGCCGTGGTGTTCCTGGCAATGACCTTCGGCACGGTGCTCGGAATCGCCACGGCCGATTATCTGATGGTCAGCACCGGCGCCGGCAGCGCGCCGGCCATGATGGAAACGCCTCGCCCGCTCCCGCTCTGGGCCACGCCGATCGCGCTGGTCGCGGTCAGTGTGGGATCAATGATCCGCTTTCGCGCTCGGGAGTCCGATCTGCTCGGCTGCCTGCTCGCTTCGTTCATTGCCCTGGCCGCTTCGCGCCTGGGGACACGGGGGCTGGGACCGATCTCGGGGGCTTTCCTGGCCGCGCTCGTACTCGGTGCCGTGGCCAACCTCTGGTCGCGGCGGATGCGCCAGCCGGTCGAGTTGTTTGACGTTCCGGGGCTGGCGATCCTGGTGCCCGGCTCGATCGGGCTGCGCTGCCTGGCGTCGCTCCTCTCCGATGACACGGCGACCGGCGTCCACGACGCCTTTCAGATGTTCGTGACGGCCATGGCGATCGTGGCCGGGTTGCTCTTCAGCAACTCGATCTGGCGGCAGCGCGGGGTATTTTGACGCCGGCCCGCTCGCACTCGTCCCGCGTCTCGCGCCCGCTTTCAGCAACGCGATCCGCTACTGCGAATCAGCGGCCTGCAATGCCGCCTGCGCGATCCGCGCCGAGACGGCCAGAAACTCGTCGCTCGTCCGCGGCGCCATCCCGAGCCGCGGCCCGCCCCCTGGCGTCCCCACCGGCGGACGGTCGGGCAGGTCGCGCACCACCAGGTGACTCAGGTCGTAGACGCCGTACACGACCCGGAAGTGCTCCAGGTTGAGCGACGAGACTTCGCGCACCAGATCGTGGGCCGTGATCACGGCATTCAGATAAATCGACGTTTCGATCAGGATCGCCCGATAGTCCTCGCGCTTCTTGATGTCCGCGCCGCCGTGCAGGGCCAGCTCGCGTGCCGCGCCGCGAACCGCAATCTTGATCCGATCGACCAGGGTCCGCAGCGGGTAGCTGGCCGCGATCTCCTGGGCAGGATTGGGGGCCAGGTACGCATCGACGGCGGCCGTCACGGCGCCGCAACCGCTATGACCGAGCACCAGTCCCAAGCGGATCGAATCGACGAAATTGCGGACCGCGTAATCGAAGCTCCCCAGGCATTCGGTTCCCAGCACATTGCCCGCGATCCGCACCACGAACAGGTCGTTGAAGTATTGATCGAAGACCGGCTCCACGGGTGCACGAGCGTCGGAGCATCCCAGGACAAAAGCATAGGGGCGCTGATCCAAGGCGACGCCCGGCAACAGCGGCAAGCCCATCGACATCAAGTCCATGGGGACGACCGAGGTTTCAGGGGAGTCTCCGAGCGTGGCAGCTTGGAGCTGCTGCACAAACTGCACAAACCGTTCGTTACCTGCCACGAGCCGTTGGATGGCGGCCTCGGCGTTGGCCGGACGATCGATGACCAGGGGTTGATAAGGATCGTAGCGGTAGATTAAGTCCATGACCGAAGTCTCGCCTCGCGGGTGAAAGTGATGAGGGATATTGCCACTTGCCAGAGCGGCGGTCAATGACCTGGCACGCGAGAATTACAGGCTGAAATTTCATCGAAACTGCTGGCGACCGTGATAGAATTCCGGCAGCGAAACCACATTCCCGCCGGAATGACCGCTGTTGTTCCGGCGAACCTTTACGATTGGGGAGGCAAGGGCCGTGCGTATGAACCGTTCCGGGTGGACCGTTCTGGCGGCAATGTTGACGACCGCGAGCTACGTGATCGCACAGGCCCCGGCGGCAACCTCCAAACCCGCCGCGCCGGCTAGCCAGGCGGGCGAAGCCAGCGCAGCCGCGGTGAAGGCCGCCGTTACCCAACTCATTGAGGCGTTCAATGCCGGCGATGCCGCGCAGGTCGCACCGCTGTTTGCGGCTGACGCCGAGTTTGAGGACGAAGCGGGCCAGATCCACACCGGGCGCGAGGCCATCGCGGCGTTGGCGACGGCCTTTGCCGAGCGGTTCCCCGGCGCGAAGATGGAGGCCGAAATCGAAGCCTTGCGCTTCGTCGCGCCCCAACTGGCACTGGTCGAGGCGATTCGCACCACGACCACGGCCGATGGCCTGGAGAGGGCCGAAACCCGCGCCAGCCTGACGCTCTTGGAGCAGGACGGGAAGTGGCTCGTGGCCGCGATTCGCGAAATCCCGGCCGAGATCGAGATGTCGCCCCACGAGCATCTCGAACCCCTGGCCTGGCTCGTCGGTGAATGGGTCGACGAGGGGCCCGACGCCTCGATCGACATCGTCTGCCGCTGGTCCGACGACCAGAACTTCCTCCTGATCGAGTATGCCACGAAGATCGCCGGCGAAACGACGCTCAAGACTACCCAGCGCCTCGGCTGGGATCCCCTCAAACAGCAAGTTCGCTCCTGGATGTTCGATTCCGACGGCGGCTACGGCGACGGCGAATGGAGCCGCGCGGGCAAAATCTGGACCGTCAAGTCGGCTGCTGTGCTGCCCGACGGCACGGTCGGTTCGGCCACGTTCACGATCGAGCCCGACTCGGCCGACCGCTTCCAGATGACGGCCTCGCATCGGGTGATCGGGGACACGACCGAGCCCGATCGCGAAGTGACGGTGGTGCGCAAGCCGCCAGCTTCGAAGCGGGCCCAATAGCAACTCCTACGTCTGTGATTCACGAGGATGATTCGATGTCGCGTCGACTTCAATTATTGGCTCGCGTGTTGACGTTGCTGGCCGCCGCCGCATGGTGCGTCGAGCCGGTGTTCGCTCGGGGAGGACGGGGTGGGGGTGGCGGCCGAGGCGGCGGTGGGGGAGGATTTCACGGCGGCGGCGGTGGCCGACCTTCGATGGGACGCCCCGCCGGTGGCGGCGGTGGAATGTCCGCACGTCCCAGCATGTCGCGACCGGCGCCTCGTCCTTCGACATCGGGCGCTCGTCCCTCCTTTGCCGGAGCCCACCCCGGTGGTGCGGGAGCCCGACCGGGTGGAGCGACTCCTCGCCCCGGCGGCACGCGTCCCGGTGGATCTGGCGGAGTTGCCAGCCGGCCCGCGCCCGGTGGCAGCGCTCTGGGAGGCCTCGGCGGCGCTCGCCCTTCGTACGGACATAGTGCGAGCTTTCCCAACCTTTCGCGACCTGGGACCGGCGGCGCAACGACGCTCCCAGGCCAGGTCGGCGGCGGCGCGCGTCCCGGAGCGCGCCCCGGTGCTCTCCCCGGTCAGATCGGGGGAAGTGGCAATCGCCCCAGCACTCGGCCCACGCCGGGTCCGGGTGACATTGGCAGCAATCGCCCTGGTGGCGGTAACCGCCCCGGCACGCGTCCAACTCCACTGCCTGGCGAGATTGGCGGCGGGAATCGTCCCGGCGGCGGCAACCGCCCCGGCACGCGCCCCACGCCTCTGCCCGGCGAGATCGGCGGCGGCAACCGCCCGGGGGGGGGCAATCGTCCAGGTGGTGGAGACCGCCCCACCACGCGTCCAACGCCACTCCCTGGTGAGATCGGCGGGGGAAACCGCCCTGGCGGCGGAAATCGACCCGGTGGTGGCGGCGATCGACCCTGGATCGGCGGCAACCGGCCGGGGAATCGTCCCGACCGCCCAGTCATCGGTGGCGGCAACAATCATTGGGGTAACAACCACTGGGGCAACAATAACTTCAACTTCAACAACAACTTCAATAACTTCAACCACTGGGGGATGGGGGGACGGCCAGGCTGGGGCTACGGACCCGGCAACTGGGGTGGCTACTGGCACAACCATTGGGTCAATCCCGGACATTGGGGTTGGTATCACGGCTGCTGGGGAGGCAACTGGGGCAACTACTGGTACGTACCGCTCGCTTACGGGGCCACCGCCTGGGGCTTGGGGGCACTCACCAGCTCGTGGGGCTACGGTTACGGCGGGGGCTACTCCAATCCGTACTATTCCGACGCCGGCGCCTACTACGACTATTCCCAGCCCGTCGCGATGACGAGCTACAGCACGGCGGACGATACCGCGACGGCCGCTCCGCAGCCGGCAGCGGATGCGCCTCCCAGCAACTTCGATCAGGCGCGCTCGTTGTTCATGTCGGGGGACTATGCCGGTGCTCAGGCCAAGATCCAGGCCGCCATCGCCGAGAATCCGAAGGATGCGGTGGCCCACGAGTTCAACGCCCTGTGCCTGTTTGCCCAGGGGGA
>JAEUIK010000104.1 GCA_016793185.1 Planctomycetaceae bacterium
AAGCTGCTGCTCCCCAAGGGAGACGCGGTGTCGAAGCAGAAGTTCCAGGACTTCACGCTGCACCTCGAGTTCCGCACGCCGTACATGCCAGCCGCCACCGGCCAGGCCCGCGGCAACAGCGGCGTTTACCTGCAGAACCGCTACGAAGTGCAGATTCTCGATTCGTTCGGGCTGGAAGGCCTGGATGACGAGTGCGGCGCGATCTACAGCAAGAAGCCGCCGCGCGAGAATTCGGCCTATCCCCCCCTTACCTGGCAGACCTACGACATCGACTTCACCGCCGCCAAGTACGAAGGCGACAAGAAGGTCAAGAACGCCACGGTCACGGTCCGCCACAACGGCAACCTGATTCACGAGAATCAGGAGGTCGACAGCGAGACGCCGGGTGGCGAGAAGGAAAGTGCTGAAGCCGGCCCGATCCGCCTGCAGGACCACGGCAACCCGGTCGTGTTCCGCAATATCTGGGTCGTCGAAAAGAAGTAACCTCCACGCGGCCCCCGCGCGGGGCGCGCGACCAAGCCTACTGGCAGTCCGCCTGCCGGCGAGCTCAACCTCGCCGGCAGGTTTTTTTATGGCCCGATTTTGGGTTCCCTTGGCACGCGCTTTGTGCGCCGCCGGGGGGCGAAACATGAGCTAAAATTGATAGTCCGGGTTGCAGCAGTTTGCGGCGCAGGGGTGCGGCCGAAATTTGCAAGATTTCGGCCGTACCTCGCCCGCGAAAACGCCGATCTAATTGCTGTCGCCGGCAAAGTGGCACGCTCACCCGAGCCCGCCAGCCTCCCGGTCGATGGGCCGCTCAAAAACGCCGCACCAACCCGTGGCGCGGTGCGTAGAACAGCCCGGGAACAGATCAGAGACCTTACGCACAAGCCTCTCGCCTGGTATTCCGTCGGAGGTGCCAACTAGAAACGCGTGGGCCCGGGACCACAGACCGGCTGACTGCTTCAAGCACAGCTGTCCCCCGCCCTTCTCGCAGCGACTCCACCGTCGCAATCGACGAGAGGTTTGATTTAAAAACCGCGGGCCGCTCCCACGAGCGACTCGCGGTTTTTTTTTTGTTGCGCGAGTGTCGCGTCCGAAACGGACCGCGTGAGTCAGCAGCCAGGCTGGCACGCCACGCGACCGGTGCCACTGGCTCCGCCAGTGCTCTCGTCAGTCGAGGTATTGTCCTCACCGTCGCTCCGCAGATCTAGCATTCCCAACCCCGAGCCGGGGGCCTCAGGCCCCCGGAGCCGACGCGCGTGAAGGCGTCGCGACTCGATTCAACACCAAGGCGACATCGGTCAGCAATTCCACTCCCCGGGCCTGAGGCCCGGGGCTCGATGGAGTTGTCGCGCGCTGGGCGATGGGTGCCACTGGCTTCGCCAGTGCGCTCATCAGCCGAACCGGCGCGACCATTTTCTTGACAGTCCCTGCCGGCGGGCAGAGCATGGGGGCGCAACCCTCCACCTCCTCCCGCCTGCCAGGAGATTCCCATGCCCGAGATTCCCTCGCTCGATCGCCGCGCGTTTCTCAGCACGTCGACCCAGGCCGGATTGGGACTCGCGCTTGCTGCCACGCAGTCCGCCCGGGCGACCAGCGCCAACGATAAGATCGTCCTGGGACTGATCGGCCTGCGGGGCCGCGGGAGCGTGCTGGGGCCCGATTTCGCGAAGCGCGACGACTGCGAGGTCGCGTACCTGGCCGACGTCGACACGCGCTGGTCTGCCGAGCGCGTGCCGGGCGTCGAATCGGCCCAAGGTCGTGCCCCCCAAACCGTCCAGGATTTTCGCCGGATCCTCGACGACAAGTCCGTCGACGCGATCATCGTCGCCACGCCCGACCACTGGCATGCGCTGGCCACCGTCTGGGGCTGCCAGGCGGGCAAAGATGTCTATGTCGAAAAGCCCGTCAGCCATTCCCCCTGGGAAGGGCGCAAGATGGTCGAGGCCGCGCGCAAGTACCAGCGCGTCGTCCAAGCCGGATTGCAGAATCGCAGCGCTCCCTACAATCACAGCGCCAAGGCCTACATCGACTCCGGCAAGCTCGGCACGATCCACCTGGTAAAGGTCTTCAATCAGAAGAGCTGGCCGAACGTCAAAGCCCAGCCCGACGGCGCCGCGCCGGCGACGCTCGACTACGACATGTGGACCGGCCCGGCCCCCGAATCCCCCTACAACGTCAACTACGTGAACACCTGGAATCACTTCTGGCGCTTCTCGGGGGGCGACATCATTAACGACGGCGTCCACCAGATGGATCTCGCCCGCTGGCTGGTGGGCGTGGATTATCCGAAGACCGCCTACTCGGTCGGCGGCCGCTTTGCCGAAGAGGGGGTGCTCGAGTCGCCCGACACGCAAGTCTCGGTCTTCGAGTTCGACAAGCTCACCTTCGTCTTCGAGCTCTCGCTCTACACCCCCTACATGATCAAGAGCGACAGCGAAGTGCGCAATCGCGCCGATCTCTATCCCTACTGGCCGCAGAATGCTGAGCGGATCGAGATCTATGGCAGCGAGGGGCTGATGTACGTCGGCCGGCACGGCTGCGGCTGGCAGGTCTACGGACGCCAGCACCAGCGCCAGCCGGTGCTCGTCGCCCAGGAGCATGGCACGTTCCCGGATCCCGAGCACAAGCAGAACTTCTGCGACTCGATTCGCAGCCGCGCGCTGCCCAGCGCCGACATCGAGCAAGGGCGCCGCAGCACTCTGATGTGCCAACTGGCGAACATCAGCTACCGGCTCGGCGGCGAAAAACTGACCTTCGACGCGGCCACCGAGAACTGCGTCGGCAACGACGCCGCCAATCGCCTGCTCAAGCGCGAGTACCGATCGCCGTGGGTGGTGCCCGAGCGGGTTTAGTCTACCGGGCCCACATCACGTTGAGCGTCAGGCCCACGCCGGGATCGATGTTCAACTGATCGGTCCGATCCCCCGCAAAAGTCGTGGCCTGAAAGAGCTGCCGGTCGAACAGATAGGCGCCCGACAGATCGAGAATGAACCCGCGTCCCAACGGGCGGTCGAGGCCCACTCCGACGCGTTGATCAAACACATAGAACCGCTCGCCATACACGGCGCGATCGGCCAGAAAGTACCCGTTGTTGGTCACCTGGTAGCCGCCGTAGAGGCAGAACTTGTAGAACAGTTCCTGGCGGACCATCAGGTTGAACGTCGTCAGCGGCGTGTATCCAGCGGTGATCGTGAGCGTGTCGGTCGGGCGGTAGTTCACCGACATCGGCAGACCGATGTTGGCCGTGAAGTACTCGTTGGGGCGCCAGACGTAGGCCACGCCCGGTAACGGATAGGGAATCTGCCCCACCGGCGAGTAGAAGACGCTGAAGTTCCACGAGTCGCGCGGATTGCGGGCGGGCAGGTGGTAGAAGCCGAGCGCCGTGACGGTGATTTCGCGCCCGCTGGCAAACGGCTCATCGCTGGCCGACCCCACCAGCAGCATCGCTCCCAGCGTGCGATCGTTGGCGAGCTTGCGGATGTTCATCGCGCCGGCCGCGTAGTTCCAGAGCTGGTTCGGCACCGGGCGCTGCGAGTCGGGCAAGACGGCCGTGGTGCTCAACTCGAGCCGCTGGAACTTGCCGATCCCCAACCAGATGTTTTTGGCCCCCTCGATCGGCATCACCAGCGGAAAGGCCAGGTCCATGTGCTGTTCATTGATGCTCAGGCTCGTCGGCTGATTGGAGAGGTTCGTGGCCGGGGCCCAGAAGGCGCCGATCTTGAACGGCGAGCCGCTCAACGGTCCGCCGGTCGAGCCGGGCGCCGGGCGCGGCCCGGTCGCCGTCCCCAGCGGCTTGTCGGCCGGCGGCAACTGCGGGCCAAGGTCCAACTCCTCCGGCGGCAGCTCGGCGCCGATCGGCGGCAGCCGCTCGATCTCGAACGTCGGCCCGTCGGGCCAGCCGGAACTCTCGGTCCACGCCCCCCCGCCCCCTGTCGCTGGCGCCAAGGGACTGGCGGCGCGCGGCGCGGGCGCCTCGGCGCGCACCATCTGCGGCGCCGGCCCGCGCGCGGCAATAGCCAGAAGGATTACGATCCAGCCGATCGAGATCCGCACAAAGAACCGCCTGAAGTCGTGACGTGATTTCGCGGCGGAGACTTGTACTCGAAGCCTCCGATCTCGACAAGGGATGCACCCCAGCTAGCTGCTAGCACTGCTGCCGCACGCCTTCCCACAGCGGGGCCGCATCCCCCTCAACACCCGCAACCCCGGCGACCGATAGAACCCTTGAAGTCACTTCCTGAAACGATCCATTTCCTCGGGCAGGATGCGTCATGCTTCGCACGTTGCTGCAAGGACTCTGCTGGGCACTGCTCGCGATCACGCTGGTGGGCTGCGCCACGACCAAGGAATCCGACACCGCCCGTACCGGCATCGAGCAGCTGCTGGTCTCGAGCGCGGTCGATCAGGCCCTCGACAAGATCGACTTCACGCCAGTCCGGGGCGCCAAGGTGCACCTCGAGGAGAAGTACCTCGACTGCGTCGACAAGAACTACGTGATCGTGGCCCTCGAGCAGCGGTTGCTGATGAACGGCTCGACGCTCGTCGACAAGGCCGAGGACTCGGACGTGATCATGCACGTCACCAGCGGCGGCGTGGGGACCGATCGCCAGGAGAAGTTCGTGGGCATCTCCGAGATCCCGCTGCCTCCTCCTTCGCCGATCATGATCCCCCAGGTCTCGCTCTTCTCGCGGCAGCGGGCCAACGGCACGGCCAAGCTCCGCGTCGTGGCCTTCGACACCAAGTCGCGGCAGCCGGTCCTGCAAGGGGGCGTGGCCCTGGCCCGCAGCGACTTCAAGAGCTGGAAGTTCTTCGGGGCGGGTCCGGTCGAGTCGGGAAGCGTCCCCACCGAGATCGCCGCGGCGACCAACAACGCGGACTCGATCGCGGGCGAAGCCGCCAGCATCGCCGCGAAGAAGAACGGCACGACGCGCTAAACCACCGCGGGCGCACGCGGCTCGAATTTCGAACCGCCGAGAGCACCGGCGAAGCCAGTGGCACCCTGCGCCAAGCGCGCGACCACTTCGCCCGAGCCCCGGGCCTCAGGCCCGGGGAGTTGAATCGCCGGCTGACGTACCATCGGTGCTGAATCGAGTCGCGATGCATCCACGCGCGTCGGCTCCGGGGGCCTGAGGCCCCCGGCTCGGGATGGACGCGATGGCGCTTGTTGGCGCGGCGCGCCGATCGTGACCGAGCGCTCAGGCGATGCGGTGCCCGAGCCGCTCGGAGGGTGCGACCACTTTGGCCTGCGTCGCGGCCACCAGATTCTCCAGCCGGGTCAGCTCCTGGCGAAAGCGGCGCGCCGACCGGCACTGCTGCTCGTAGTGCGAGAAGAACGAGACGGCGGGAGTCGCGGTCGTCCATTCCTGGGCCAGGCTGGCGATCTGCCGATTGAGTCCGCGCCGCAGCCGGTTCGTGAAGGCCCATAACAAGAGCGCGCACCAGGCCGTGAGCCAGAGCGCCGAGGCCAGGTAGAAATCGGTGCCGAAGACGGGCTGCGGATTGGGGGCCAGCCACGAGTCCCAGAAGAAGTTCTTGCCGCAGCGGTAGAGCAACAGCGCGAGCATGGCCCCCAGCAGCAGCTCGTAGCGAAATCGTGTGAACCAGCCCGAGTGCCGACCGGCGGTGGCCCGGATGATCTTCTGCAACTGTCCCGAAGCCGTGGCGACGAACGCACTGGCAGCTTCGTCGGCCTGGCGGGCCATTTGGCGGTCGCTGGTCGGCTGCTGCGTGAGTCCCGCCTCGCCGGCGTAGCCATCGAGGATGATCGTCGCCGTGCGCAGCTCGCCGGCGTCCCACGACCAGGCGGCGGCCCGCGACGCGGCCGCGTCGGCCGAGCGTGATTGTTGTCGGCTGCGGAGGCGGCGGCCCCCTTCGAGCGCGCCCCAGATCGCCACCTGAGCCGTGCTCCGCATCCGCAGCAGCATGGCGTTGGCCACGAGCCCTCCGAGCCCCTGATAAGTGCGGATCAGCAGCGAAAAGGGGCTGAACCCCCACCGCGAGGCGACCTCGGCCAGCAGGCGGTTCTCCCAGGTGCGGCGGCTCTTCAGCAGCTCGTCGCTGAGGTTCGCAATCAGTTGGGCCGACATCCGCGCGCGCTGTTCGGCCAGCGCGCCCTCGAGCTGTCCGATCGCGGGGAGCGCGGCGTCGAGCTTCTCGCGGCAGGCGGCCAGGGTCGCTTCGACCAGGTCCAGAAAGTTCGCCCGGCGAATCCGCGCGGCCGCCGCGCCGGCGAGCTCGCGCGTCAGCAGGTCCACCAGGCGGCCAAAGTCGCCGCGCGGCTCGAGTCCGGCGCGGGCGTCGGCCAGCGCCGCCAGCGAGTCGACCAGAAAAATATCCCCCGGAGCGTATTCTTCGGCGAGCACGTCGCGCCAGTCGGCGCGAATGTCGTCACCCTGGTCGGCGTGCGTTTGCACGAACACCAGCCGCGCCCCCGGCGCGGCGCTCGCCAGCTCGGCCAGCACGCGGGCGCTGCGATACTTCTGCTGCGTCGCCGTAATCAGCAGCACGTCGCAATGGGGCAGCAAGGCGCGCAGCCGGGCGAGATTCGTCCCGCCGGCGTCGGGCTCTTCGGTTGTGTCGGGATCGGGACAGTCGACGATCACCACGTGGGCGAGCATCGGCAGATCGCGCCGCTCGATGTGCACCGTTTCCGGATCGATGCCCACCATCTCCGGCCGGAGGTCGGGGCGACAGATGAACGTCGGCCGGCGGGTCGTCGGGCGTTCGCGCCCCGCCTGCGTCACCTCGGCGCCGACCAGCGCGTTGACCAGCGTGCTCTTGCCGGTGCCCGTCCCTCCCAGGGTCGCGACCACCAGCGGCGCTTCCATCCGCACGCGCAATGCCTCGGCCCGATCGGTCAGTCGCTTGACCAGGGCGGCGCAGGTCCGCGCCGCCGGCCAATCGGGCGCGGACTGCGACCAGCGCTTCATCTCGGCCAGCAAGGCGTCGACTTCGGCCAGAAGCTCGAGCTGCGTGAGTTCGGAAGAAAGCATGCGGCCTGACAGTGGGAGTGCGTGGCGAAAGCCCGGCGGCGATCGATGCGCCGGCTATGGGATTCTACCCCAGCCCGGACGCGCGCGGAGCATTCGCGCAGGGCGATTTGCCCCATCCGCCGTGGATTTCCGCCGTAATCGGCTCAGCCCGCACTGCCGTAATCGGCTTAGCCCGAACTGGCGGAGCCGACTCCCCTACCCCGCCGGCGCGCGCCAGTTCTGCTCGACCACGAGGCTCAGGCGGGCCAGCGCGCGACCAAAGGTGCCGGACAGGGTCGGTACGCCGCTCGCGGTCGAGAGGGGGAGCTCCTCGGCCATCATCAGGGCGATCAACGCCAGCGCTTCGGCCGCGCGGGCGCCCACGACCGTCGCGCCCGCCACGCGGTCGGGCTGATCGCGCAGCGTGTGCAGCAGGGCGAACTCGCGCCCCAGTCCCGGCAAGTCGGCGTCTCCAGTTCCCTCGTCGGCGCGGAGCTGCCGCGGCGCCTCGTCGTCGGCAAACGGCACCAGCCAGCTCAGGAGCTCGATCTTGCGCGTGCGCGCCGCGGCCCGCGTGAGACCGAGTTGGGCGATCTCGGGATCGGTGGCGACGAATCGCGGGACCAGCGATTTCTCGAATCGCGGACGCGTCACGCCCACGGCGTTCTGGACCGCCACTTTGCACATCCGTGCCAGCGCCTCGGGTCCGCGGAACGAACCGCAGACGTCCCCCACGGCAAAGACGCGGGGATTGGTCGTGGCCAGGCGCGAATCGACTTGCACCGCCGCGCGGCCGTCACGATCGAGCAGCTGGATGCCGGCGGCGGCCAGTCCCAGCCGCTCGAGATTGGCGCGGCGCGGCAGCGCCAGCACGATCTGATCGACGATGAGTTTGCGCTGCGCACTCCCTTGGGCAATAACGAGCGACCGCGCGCGCCCGGTGCTCGCCGCCGCGGTGCACTGCCATCCCAGGTGCAGACGCACCCCGAGTTCTGCCAGGGCCCGCGTCACGGCTCCGGCCACCAGCGGCTCTTCGTCGGCCAACAGCCGCTCGTCGTCGCTGACCAGAAACACTTCGCTCCCGTAGCGGCGGAAGGCCTGAGCCAGCTCGCAGGCCCGCGGCGTCGCCCCCAGTATCGCCACGCGCTTCGGCAACTCCCGCAGCTCGTCGAGCGTATCGGGCGT
>JAEUIK010000068.1 GCA_016793185.1 Planctomycetaceae bacterium
CGGGGTGCAGGGCGTGTAGTGGCACACCCGGTCGCGCGTCTCATAGACGGGCTTGCAGACCGTGTAGGGGATCTCCTTGGTGCGGGTCTCGTAGACCGGCTTGCAGACCGTGTAGCAGATGTTCTTCGTGCGGGTCTCGTAGACCGGCTTGCACACGGTGTAGCAGATCTCCTTGGTCTTCGTCTCCCACACCGGCTTGCACACGGTGTAGGGGATTTCCTTGGTGCGGGTCTCGTAGACCGGCTTGCAGACCGTGTAGCAGATGTTCTTCGTGCGGGTCTCATAGACCGGCTTGCACACGGTGTAGCAAATGTTCTTGGTCTTCGTTTCCCACACCGGCTTGCAAACCGTGTAGCAGATCTGCTTGGTCTTCGTCTCGTAGACCGGTTTGCACACGGTGTACGGGATTTCCTTGGTCCGCGTCTCGTAGACGGGCTTGCAGACCGTGTAGCAGATCTCCTTGGTCTTGGTTTCCCAGACCGGCTTGCAGACGGTGTACTCGCACGTCCGGAAGGCTTGCTCCTGGACGTACTTCACGCAGTCGATCGTCTTCTGTTCGCAGACCGTTTCGTAACAGGTCTTGTAGCAGGTGTAATTCTGCTTCTCGTAGACGACCTCCTTGCAGGTCTTCATCACGGTATGGCAGCTCTGCTTACAGCAGACGTAACTGCTGCGGCAGCAGCCATACCGGGCGGCGCCGAAATATCCGGCGTCGGCCGTGCTGACCGACAACGCCGTCAGGACGACGGCGAGTATCGGTACCCCCACCACTGTTTTCATTGTCTTGCCTCCTCGAGAATGCACAAAAGGTAAGGCCTGGTCCGATCCGGGCGGAGTTAACCCCGCCCTTGGCTTATTCGGCTGGCGCAAACTACGCCCGTTAGCTAGTTTGTCCAAAATGCATGCACGAGCATGCTTGCGTGGTCCGCGCAGGCTCGCCATTCACTCGGGAAAGCTAGCTGATTGCCTTCTGGTATCGTCAATCTGGGGTATTTGCTTGATATGCGTGATGAAGATAAGCAGTAAGTTTTGCCCGATTTGCACGCGACACTGACGGTTGCTCCCGCCGTGACGGAAACGCCCGACGAGACAGCGAAAACCAATGCGCACGATGCTGCCGGTCATGCCGCCTGGGCCGGCCCTTGTGGCATTCCACCCCACGTCCTAAAGTGTTGAGGCGACGCCTCTCCCGTGCGGGAAGGGGCACACGGTCCACCCCCCAACCCCCGGCACCATGAGCGATCCGAAGGGCAAAGCGGCTGGCTCGCCCGACGGGGCGGTTCCCAAGGCGGTCGTCAACCGCCTCAGCCTCTACCTGCGCGAGCTCCAGCACCTGGTGCGGGATGGTCGAGAAACGACCAGCAGCAATCAGTTAGGGCGAGTCCTGGGCTTTACCGACGCCCAGGTCCGCAAGGATCTGGCCTATTTCGGCCACTTCGGTTACCCCGGCATCGGGTACCGCTGCGACGAGCTGATCCGGGCGATCCGCAAGATCCTCGGCACCAATCAGCAGTGGCCCATGGCCATGGTGGGGGTCGGTAACCTCGGGCGCGCCCTGTTGGGCTACAAGGGGTTCCAGCAGCAGGGATTCCGCATCGTCGCCGCGTTCGATTCCGACCCCCATAAGATGGGATCCGTGATCGAGGGGGTGCAGGTTTACCACCTCGACAGCTTGCCGGAAATCACCGCGACCAATAGGATCCGGCTCGGGATCATCGCCGTGCCGGCCGCGGCGGCCCAGGCGGCGGCCGATTCGCTGGTGGCGGTCGGGGTCGAAGGGATTCTGAACTTCGCCCCGGTGACGATCGCGCTCCCCGAGCACGTCAACCTGGTGGGGGTCGACCTGGCGATCGAGCTGGAGCAACTCTCCTTCGCGGTGGCGAATCGCGGCTCCGCGAAGTCCGAATCGGCCCCCAAGCACAGTAACGAAATGGATTGAACGTGCGGTTTCCGGCCGGTGTCTCACCGGTAGCGGCGCCCTCACTACTACCCGGTAGTGTAATGGTAACACTAGGGATTTTGGCTCCCTCATTCTAGGTTCGAGTCCTAGCCGGGTAGCTTTTGTTTTCATGGCTTTGCAGCGGATTCTCGCGCTGCTGTGCTACGCGCTGAGCATCCGCTCGGCCACCCAGTAGCCGACCATCACGGCGGCGATACCCAGGCCGCAACTCAAAACTACGTTGGCGGCGGCCGCCAGACGCTGGCCGTCGCTCAACAGATGAAACGTCTCGAGGCCGAAACTCGAGAAGGTCGTAAAGCCCCCCAGCAGGCCCACCATCAGGCCGACGCGATACTCCTCGCGCAGCGCCACCGGGCCGCTGAAGAGGGCCGCGAGCATGCCGATCACCAGGCAGCCGGTTACGTTGATCAGCAGGGTCCCGGCGGGGAAAAACCAGCCTTGCCAGCCATCCCAGGAGCGTTGCACGATTCCCCCCAGGAAGTAGCGGAGGAGCGAGCCCGCGGCGCCGCCGATCGCGATGCAGAGGATTTTGGTCACGGTGGGTCCCTTAGGGTGGGGAGATCGAGTAGCGGCACTCGGCAACCAGTCTAGGTGCCGCTCGGCCAAACCGGCTAGACTGCTCGCGATCATCAGCCCGAAGGGCTAGCGTGGGGCACCAGATTTGGCGCCGCCACTCGAATCCCTCGCTGGCGCTTCGGGCTAGTACGAAAACGGCTTGGATGGGACGCAAATTGGAAGCGTGCCTTGGCTGAAACGCTCGATCCAGAATTCTTCGACGGCCTGAGCGTCTATCAAGACGTCCTCTGGGAGGGCCGCGTTATCCGGCAGGGGGTTCGCGACTGCCGCGAGCGGTGGGAGCTGATTAGTCCGCACGTCCCTCAGAAAGCCGCCGTCCTCGATATTGGCTCGAACTTCGGCTGGTTCGGCTTGAAGATTTGCGAGTCCTGTCCGCAAGCGGTCGTCGCCAGCGTCGAAGCCGACCCGCGTTCGGCCCTGATCCAGCGCCAAGTGCTCGCCTCGCACGAACATCGTCGCCTGGCACTCCTGACCGCCCGGGCCAATTGCCGACTCGTCGAGCGCTTCGCTCGGCGGGGGCAGCGTTTCGACGTCGCGCTCTGTTTGTCGATACTGCACTGGATGCCAGACCACCAGGAATTCCTCCAGCAGTTGGGCAAAATCGCCGACCGGATCATCGTCGAGTACCCCCATCCCGCCGAGCCGGACGCCGGCAGCGCCCGGATTCGCCGGGAGATTGGCGAGATTGGTCCCTACCTGGCCCGACTGTTTCCTGCTCGGCCGGTCGCTTACCTGGGCGATTGCGCGACGCACCTCGACGCTCGACTGCGGCGCCCGATTTGGCTGGTCGACAGCGCTGAACAATGTGCTGTGGCGACCGCCGCCGCGCGACCTTCCAGCACGTCCGTCGAGCTCGACTTCGCGGCGCTGGTGCAAAACGGGCTGAGCTGGCCGCCGCGAAGCTGGTGGGAAGCGCTGGCCCGGGAACCGGCGCGGCACGCGGCATTCGCCGGCCTGTCGGCAGCCCGCTTACGTTCGCTGCTCGCCCAGGTTCCCGAGCAAGATCTCTACGGCCCCCGCGGTCGCTGGCGACGGCAAGTCCGCCAGGCCGCGGGCCGCTGGGCCCGCCGCTCGCTGGCCTGGATGCACTAAAGGGGGCGCATCGCCGGGCATTTCTCTAGCCGAGGCCAGTGGCCTCGGCCGTTGAGGTCGGTGACGCCAAAGTACCCGACCTCAGGTCCGGGGAATGAGCGTCGGGGTTGGCGCTGCTATGCCGATCGGCTCCAGGAACCTGAGGTCCCCGGCGCGGGTTGAGGCGTGACCGCGGCTCCCATCATGGCCGACCAGCGGAACTCGTTGCGACTCCCTGGCACCCCCCCCCCCTTGTGCCCCCCCCCCCGGCCCCCCGGGGGAGCGGGGGGCCCCCCGGGCGGGAAGCCCCGCCCCGG
>JAEUIK010000074.1 GCA_016793185.1 Planctomycetaceae bacterium
GAGGTTGTCGAGCTGTTTCTGCAGTTGGTCGGCTTGTTGTTTGTCGCCCGCCTGCTGTTTCTGGGCCAGCTGTTGCTCGAGCTGTTTTTTCGTCTCCTGCTGCGCGTTGGACATCTGCTGGAGTTTTTCGCGCATCTGGTCGAGCTGCTGGGCGAGCTTTTCCCGGTCGGCGTCGTTGAGTGCGCCCTCTTTGAGCTTTTGTTGCAGCTTGTCGAGTTCCTGCAAGGCCTGGGCGAAATTGCCGTCCTTGAGTTGCTGGGCGAACTTGTCGGCCGGGCCCTGCTTCAGGTTCTTCAGCTGCGCGAGCTGCTGCTGCACCTGCTGCGTCCGGGACAGTTCGTTGCGCCGCTCCTGCAGGTCCTTCGTCAGATCGTTGAGCTTGACCAGCGCTTCTTTGCGATCCCCCGCGTTCTTGGTCAGCTCGCGGTCGGTGGCCTTTTCGAGCTTGTTGAGCAGATCCTCGGCGTCCTCAAGTCCTTCGCGCTTGGCCTGCTGGCGGGCCTCGGCCAGTTTCTTCTTGAGCTGGTTGCTCGAGTTCTGCACCTGCTGCTTGACCGCCACCGCCTCGGTGCGGGCCAGCGCCTGCTGCCGCTCGCTGGCCGAGCCCACCAGCGTGGCCACGGCAAACACGATCACGGCCGGCACCAACGGCACCCAGCTCCAACGGCTGAGCGAGAATTGGAAGCGCTCGCGGAGCTCGAGCTTCTCGACGCGGCGAATCGCGTCGCGGGCGAGGGCCGAGCCGGCCGGGCTTGCCAGCTCGGCCGGGGCCAGCGCCAACGTGCTCGACACGCGCTCCTTGAGCCCATAGCGGCGATCGATCTCGAGCGCGGCATCCACGGCGCCGCTGCGGCGCCAGTACGACCAGGACAGCGCCGCCAGGCAGCCGAGCCCGAGCGCGATTCCGACGATCCCCGCGGTGGTCACGGGAAGCGGATAGAACTTGTCGACCGCCACGGCAACCGCCGCCAGCAGCAGCGCTCCGAACCAGCACCAGGGAAGCGATCGGGCAAACTGTTGCCAGAAGAGGAACCGCTGGACGCGACGCACCTGCTGCTGGAGTTGATCCATGACGGCACTCTCTCTTGCGAATCGCGCGGATGCTACGCCTGGGGCCACCCCGCGAGAAAGTTAACCGACAGCCCCAGACTACGGTTAACTCTACCGGGTTCGGGGTCGGCGTGGCGAACCCTTTTCAGTAAGTTTATCGTCGCGCCGGGCCGATTCTTGCCCCGCGGACTGTATTCAAATGTAGATTATCCTACCGTTGTCCCGCCCGGGCGGCCCCCCGCCTGGTTGCGGGAAAGCGCTGGGAAGAGGAGCGTCCGACATGGCCACGAGCAGCGTCCGACCCGCGGCAGGCGCCACCACCGACCTCCCGGCCCCGGACCAGCGCCCCACGGCCGATATCCTGATCTACGACGGGCATTGCCGCATCTGCCGAGCGCAAGTCGAGCGGCTCAACCGCTGGGATTCGCGAAAGTCGCTAGCATTTCTCTCGCTGCACGATGCCGAAGTGGCCCGCCGCTTTCCCGACCTGACCCACGACGAACTGATGCAGCAGATGGTCGTGATCGACCGCCAGGGGAAGCGTCACTGGGGAGCCGAAGCGGTTCGCTACCTGTCGCGGCAGCTTCCCCGGCTCTGGCCCCTGGTGCCGGTGCTGCACCTGCCGGGTTCGCTCCCCGTGTGGCGTTGGTGCTATCGCCTGATGGCCGACTGGCGATACCGGCTGGGGGGGCGCGTCGACTGCGACGACGGGGCTTGCGCCCTCCATTTCAAGCGGTAGGCCGCGCGGCCTGCCGCGGAGGCAGCCCGCCTCGCGTAAGTCCTTATCCATCTTGGACCCCGTGGGGGAGGCTGGTAAGATCACCGGCGACCTGGGGAAGCTGTGCGCCGCGAACTTCGGCGGTGCGCGCCCGCCCCGA
>JAEUIK010000094.1 GCA_016793185.1 Planctomycetaceae bacterium
GATCGACTTTCACGTGGCGCAGAACGATGCGACCGTGCACGGCACCGGCTCGCACGACAAGACCGGCCGGCACTGCCTGCCGCGCGATCCGCAGGGCAAGCTCGATATTCCGACCGCGGCCGGTTACTGGCTCCGCGACGAGCAAGGCGCGCTCACCAAGAAGTTCCAGCACATCTGCTGGGACGGCTGCATGTTCCCCAACCGGGTCATGCACGACCCGCAGACCTGGAACGACATCCTGGCGGCGATGATCTCCGTCCGCGACGCGCACGGCTGGAAGCAATAGATTGAAGTAACCACAAAGTCACGAAGTCACAAGGGAATTGCAAGTATCCCAATCCTCACTTTGTGTCTTGGTGCCTTCGTGGTTTACTAGTTCTTGTTAGTAAAAACACTCTGCAGAGCACACCATGTCCCAACCGCTTCGTATCGGCATGATCGGCTACGGCTTCATGGGCCGGGCCCACTCCAACGCCTATCGCCAGGTGCGCCAGTTCTTCCAGCTCAAGCATCGGCCCGTGTTGGCCGCGTGCTGCGCGCGCAATCAAGAAAAGATCGCCGCCTTCGCCGCGAACTGGGGTTACGAGTCGTACGAAACCGACTGGCGGAAGCTGATCGAGCGCAAGGACATCGACCTGATCGACGTCGGTTCGCCCAACAACACGCACCTGGAGATCGTGCTGGCCGCCGCGGCCGCGGGCAAGATGATCCTCTGCGAGAAGCCGCTCGCGATGGACGTGGCCGAAGGGGAGAAGATGGTCGCCGCCGTCGAAAAGGCCGGCGTGGCCAACATGGTCTGGTTCAACTATCGCCGCGTGCCGGCCATCTCGCTGGCCAAGCAAGTGGTCGACGAGGGCCGCATCGGCCGGCCCTTTCACTATCGTGCGACCTACCTGCAGGACTGGACCATCGCCGAAGATGTGCCGCAGGGGGGCGCCGGCCTGTGGCGCTTGGATGCCGCCGTGGCCGGCTCGGGCGTGACGGGCGACTTGCTGGCCCACTCGATCGACACCGCCGAGTGGCTCAACGGACCGATCCAGCGCGTCACGGCCGCCACCGAGACGTTCGTCAAAGAGCGCCAGCACGTCGAGACCGGCAAGAAGCAGCCCGTCACCATCGACGATGCTTGCATGTTCCTGGCGCAGTTCGCCAACGGCTCGATGGGAACGTTCGAGAGCACTCGCTACGCGCGGGGACGCAAGAACTACAACACCTTCGAGCTCAACGGCGAAAAGGGCAGCGTCTACTTCGACCTCGAGGACCCGCAGTACCTGCAGTACTTCAAGTACGCCGATCCGGCCACGGGCAAGAAAGTCGACGGACACCTCACCGGCTGGCAAAAGGTCCACGTCACCAACTCCGAGCACCCTTATATGGACAAGTGGTGGGTGCCGGGCTGCACGATCGGTTACGAGCACACCTTCACCAACGCGCTGGCGGATTTCCTCCGGAGCCTCGAAACGGGCGAAAAGGTTCAGCCCGACTTCCGCTGCGCCCTGCACACGCAGCGCGTCTGCGACGCGGTGCTCGACAGCGCCAAGAGCGGACGCTGGGTCGAGATCCCCGCTCCCTGATGCTGGCGCCAGCTCGCTAGCACTCTCGCCGAGCGCCGGCAAAGTTTGCCGAGTTTCCCTCAGCGCGCGCAATCGGAACGGTCGATACAACCGGCAATCACTGCGCTGTCCGCAGGCTCGCGCGAGCGACTGCTGGCGACAAGTGGGGTCGCGGCGAGTCCATCCAGCCGCGGCGGCATCGACGTCCCAATCGTGGCGAGAGGGTGAGGCGGATGAAGCCTTGGGTGCTGCTCCTGGCATTGGCGCTGGCTGCGTCGAGTGACGCGGCTTGGGGTCAGCGCGCCCCTCATGTGCGGCGGCCGGCGAATCCGCCACCGACAGTCGTGCAGGCGCACGCCGCACCGCAGCCGCGCACCCTGCGCCCCACGCAGCAGGCCAGCTTCGACGAATACGTCATGCAGGAAGGTGAACAGGCGATCGAGGGCGACGGCGGCGTCGTCGATCGCGCACCCGAACCGACCTACTTCAACGCGACCGAACTCGATGGCGACGGCTTCGCGCCCGCGTTTGGGCAACCTTGCGCCACCTGCGGCGGCCGCTGCCCCGGCGATTGCCGCCGGCACAACTACCTCAGCCCGCTCAACGGAGGCTGGGCCAACTTCGATTACCTCGTGTGGTGGGGGAAGGGCACGAACCTCCCGCCGCTGGTGACGACTTCGCCCGTCAGCTCACAAGGGATTCTCGACGCGCCGGGCACCCAGGTGCTCTTCGGCAACCAGACGGTCGACGCCGGCGCGCGGTCGGGCGGACGGATCGACGCCGGCATCTGGCTCGATCGCGAGCAGGAGTTCGGCGTCGGCGCCTCGTTCCTGGGAATCCAGCGCGCCGCGACCGCTTACAACGCAACTTCCAAGGACAATGGCACGCCGCTGTACGCTCGACCCTTCTTCGACGTCGATACGGGCGCCAACAACGCGCAGGTCGTCTCGAATCCCGGCATCACGCGCGGTTCGATCAACGTGCAGACGGCCAACACCATTCTCGGCGCCGAGGCTTACCTGCGCGAGCGCCTGCTCGAAGAGCCCGGCTTCCGGCTCGACTGCACCTACGGCTATCGTCTGTTCCGGATGGACGAGTCCGTCGACATCTACGACTCGACAATCGTGATCGAACCCAACGGCAACATTCCTCTGGGCACCGAGCTGGCGGGGACCGACGTCTTCAACACGCACAACACCTTCCAAGGGGGTCAGATCGGCCTGAGCTCGCGCGCCGAGCGCGGCTGCTGGGGATGGGATTGGTGGGGCAAGATCGCCGTCGGCAACATCTACCAGGTCGCCGAGGTCTACGGCAACAACCGACTCACCGTTCCCGGCGGGCCGACACTCAACCGCGCCGGCAGCTTGTACACGCAGCCCACCAACATCGGCACCTACACGCGGAACGTCTTCGGGTTCCTGCCCGAGATCGGCGCCACGATCCACTATCAGTTCACCCCGCTGTGGCGAGTGAAATTCGGGTACTCGTTCCTGTACTTGAACAACGTGTTGCAGGCGTCGCAGATCATCGACCAGAACGTCAACCCGACGCAGATCGACGGGCCACTGGTCGGCCCGGCGCAGCCCGCCCTCAGCTTCTCGAGCAACAGCTACTGGCTGCAGGGGATTAACGTCGGGCTCGAGTGCAACTTCTAGAGCGCGTGGACGGCGGCAAGCGGCGCTGGCGCACCAGCGCAATGCCGGCCCCCTGTCGCAGCGCCGAAGTCCGGCGACTCTCGCTCGCTAATTCGTTCCCTTGGTTACCTTGCGAATCGTGGTGACCGAGTTCTCGGCCGCATCGGTCGCCGTGGCGGCGAACTGGATGACGCCGTTGTTGAGCGTGGTGAGGTTCAGGCCGGTGACGCTCCAGGTGCCGTCGGCGGCCACGGTCGTCGTCTTTTCGACGGTGTGGGGGGTCGCCGCGTTGTCGCTCACGACCACCTTGATGGCGGCGCCGACTTGCCCAGTTCCGCTCACGCTCACGTCGGCGACGTTGCTGGCGTTGACCGGATCGACGACCGTGGTGATGGCCACAGTGGTCTTGGTGGCCGTACGGCTGGCCAGCACGGCATTGCCGTAGTTGTCGCTGGCGGCAAGCTGGTAGGTGATCGTGCCATCCTTGAGCTTGCTGACGTCGATGCCGGCGATCGACCACGTTCCATCGGCGGCCACGGTGGTCGTGTAGCCGATGCTAGTGTGCGTGCCGTCGTTGGCGACCACGGCAACGTGCGCCCCCGGCGTGCCGGTGCCCGAGACTGTCGTCGTGGCGGCATTGGCGATGTTGATCGCGGAAGTTCCGCCGGTCACCGCAAAGCTGGGAGGGGTGGTCGGGATCGTCGTCTTGTTGACCGCGAAGAACATCCGCTTGGTGACGACGTCGGGGTGCGGCCCGCGCTCGCCGAAGTTGTTGTTCGCCCGCGACTCGGCCCCCAGGACGAGCGTGAGCTGATCGTTGACGCGCGCGGCGGAACCATCAAAGGAGGTATCCCGGCCGTCGAGCAAGCCCTGTGGCTGGGTTTCGACGACCCGATACTGCCCGGGATTCAGCTGCTGGAAGTTGTAGCTGCCATCGGTGCCGGTGAGTTGGGTGAGATCGACGGCGTTGCCGAGGATATCGGTACCCGTCAAACGGACGAGCACGCCGGCCAAGGCCTTCTCGCCGGCATCCTTGCTACCGTTGTTGTCGTGATCGATGTAGGCGTAGCCCGAGATCGATACCAGCGGATCATCATTGACGATGGTGCCGGTCCCCACCTTCTTCTCGCCGAGCGTGGCGTTGGTGGGGTTGCTCAGCTCGAGTGTGAACGTCTCGTCGGCCTCGGGGGCAAGGTCGCCGCCGATGTCGATCGAGATGGTCGCGCTGGTCTGGCCGGCGGGAATCGTCACCAGCACGTTGCTGGTCAGCCGGTAATCGCTGTTGGCCAGGGCTGTGCCGTCGCGCGAGCTCACGCGCACCGTGACGTCGCTCCCCTGCGCGCTCGAAAGCGAGATGGTGAACACCATCTGCTGGAGGCCGTCATTGCCTTCGACGAGCGTGGCGTCGCTGATCGTCAGCATGGCGTCGTCGTCGGTGATCGTCCCTGTAGCGGTCGCCGTCTCGATTTCGGCATTCGTCGGGCTGGAGATCGTGACCGTAAAGGTCTCGGTGGACTCCGGAACCGTGTCTCCGAGGATCGTGATCGCGATGTTGCCGGTCGTCTGTCCGGCGGGAATCGTGAGCGTGGCGTCGGTAACGCCCGTGAAGTCGGAGCCGGCCGTGGCGGTGCCGGCCGTCGTCGCGTAGTGGATGGTCACTGCCTGTCCGCTGACGGCGTTGAGCGTGACGGGGAAGTTCAGGGTTTTGGTGCCGTTGCCTTCGCTGATCGCAGCCGGCGCGCCGATGCTGACCTTGGGGAGGGGATCGTTGTCGAGGATCGCGGCGGTGGCCACCCCCTGGCCCGTCTGCAACCGCCCGTTCGTCGGGCTGGAGAGGGTCACGGTGACCGTTTCGGGCGCTTCGTTCAGCAAGTCGTCGGCCACGGTCACCAGAATCTGCTTGCTGGTCTGGCCCGGCTCGAACGTCAACGTGCCCGAGGCCGGCGTGTAGTCGGCCCCCGAGGTAGCGGTGCCGCCGCCGGTGGCGTAGTTGACGGTCACCGGCAGGCTGCTCGGTCCCGACAGCGTCACGGTGTAGATCAGCGTGGTCGTGCCGGTCGCCGATTCGGTCACTGGATCGCCGGCGGCGATCGAGATCAACACGTCATCGTCGTTGATCGTGCCCGTGGCGGTGTCGGTCTCGCCGAGCGTGGCGTTCTCGGGCTCGCTCAACTCGACGGTGAAGGTCTCGTTGCCCTCGATGTCCGTATCGCCCAGGATCTGGATCGCGATCGTGGCCGTGGTTTGCCCGGCCGGAATCGTCACCGTGCCGTCGGTGACGGGGGTATAGTCGCCGTCCTCCGCTGTGGCGGTGCCATCGACCGTCGCGTACTTGACCGTGACCGGGAAGCTGCTGGCCGCCGACAGCGTGACCGTGAACGACAGCGTCTTCGTCCCGCTGTCGCCCTCGACAATCGCGGCGGGCGAGGCGATCGTGACGGTGGGAGTCGGATCGTCGTCGGCGATCGTGCCGGTCGCCTCGCTGGCGTTGGCTGCCAGCGTGGCCCCGGTTGGCTCGCTCAGCACGACCTTGAACGTCTCCGCGTCGGCTTCGTCGAGCGCGTCGGCTTTGATCGTAATCGTGACGGTCTTCTCTTCGTCACCGGGATTGAAGATCAAGGTGCCAGTCGCGCCGACATAATCGACGTCGTGCGTGGCGGTACCCGCGACCGTCGCGTATTTCACGCTGATCGTTTGCTGGCTGGTCTGCGACAGCTTGACAGTGAAGGTGAGCGTCGCCGTGCCGTCCCCTTCGAGCACCGGCGCCGCCGGAGGCAGAATCGAAATCTCGACGTCGTCGTCGATGATGGTGCCCGTAGCAGTGACTGCCGTCCCCAGCGTGGCGTTCTCGGGGTCGGCGATCGTGACCGTGAAGTTCTCGGTGGGCTCGTTCTCGCTGTCGCCGAGAATGTCGATGACGATCTCACCCTCCTGGGCCCCGGCCGGGATCGTGAGCGTGCCGTTGGCGATGGGGGTATAGTCGCCATCCTCCGCCACGGCGCTGCCAGCGGCCGTGGAGTAATGAATCGTGACCGGGAAGCTGCTCACTTCCGAGAGCGTCACCTTGAACTTGAGCTGCTGGGTGCCGCCAGTCCCTTCGACAATCGCGGCCGGCGAGGCGATCGTCACCGTCGGCGGTTCGTCGTCATCGTTGATCGTGCCGGTAGCGGTTCCCCCCTCGGTCGCAATCGTGGCGTTGGTCGGTTGGCTGAGAACGAGCGTGAAAGACTCGGCCGATTCGTCGATGGCGTCGGTGGCGATCGGCACCGAAACCGTCTTCGTGGTTTCGCCCGGCGCGAACGTCAACGAGCCCGAGGTGGCCGTATAGTCGGTCCCCTCGACGGCCGTGCCCCCCACGGTCTGGTATTGGACGGTGACGCTTCCCTCGCTGCCAGGACTCAAGGTGACCGTGAAGTCGAGCGTGCGCGTGCCGCCGGTTCCCTCGGTGATTTCGCTCGCCGCCACCGACAGCACCGGCACGTCGGCATCGAAGATGGTGCCCGTCGCCTCGACGGCCGGAGCCTGCGGGGTCGTGGCGTTCGTCAGTCGGAGCTTGAACGACTCGGTCCCTTCGAACGCTTCGTCGGCGTTGACGGTGATGACGACCGTCTTCTCGATCACGCCCGGCTCGAACACCAGGCTGCCGCTGGCAGCCGCGAAGTCACCGGGGCTCGTCGCGGTGCCCGCGATTGTTTCGTAGTCGACGGTGATCTGCTGCTCGCTCGCCTGGGCCAGCTTCACCGTGAAGGTGAGAGTCGTGGTCCCCTCGCTGGGCTCGGCGACTTCGGCATCCTCGGCGCTCACCGCGGGGGTCGCATCGTCGTCGAGAATCTTGACCGTGCCGGTGTCCTTGGCCAGCGCGGCTCCCCCCGTCGGGTTGGAGAGCTGCACGCTGAATGCTTCGAGCGGCTCGTCGAGCGTGTCGCCCAGCACGTTGATCGTGATTGGCAGGCTCGTCACGCCGGGCGCAAAGGTCAGCGTGCCCGAGGACGCGGTGAAATCGGTGCCCGGCAGGGCGGCGCCGGCGACAGTGGTGTAGTCCACCGTCACGGTCTGATCGCTCGGGTTCGACAGCGTCACCACGAAGATCACGGCGGTGGTGCCGAGATTCCCTTCGGTGACATCGGCGGGATCCGCAATCGAGATGCTAGGCTCGGGATCATCGTCGGCGATCTGCGCCGTGGCCGTCCCCTGGTCGATGCTCCAGTTCGGATCCTCGGCGGGATTCGAGAGCACGACGCTGAAGGTCTCGCTGTCGGCGTCGTCGCGCGTGTCGCCCAGCACGCTGACCAGGATCTTCTTCACGGTCTCGCCCGGCGCGAAGGTGAGCGTGCCGTTGGCGGCCGAATAGTCGCCCGGCGCCAGGGCGGTGCCATTCTGCGTCGCGAAGTTCACCGTGAGCGAGTGCGAGCTGGGAGCCGAGAGGGTGACGGTGAACTCGGCCAGCGTGGCGCCTGCATTTCCCTCGACGATGGGCTCGGCCGGCGGCGCGATCGAGACCGTGACCGGATCCGACGTCGTCACGACGACCGTGGCGGCGCCGTACTCGATCAGCGTCGTCGGTACGCCTCCGATCGTGTGCTCCGGGTCGTTGAACAACAGTGAATTGTGGGCAGGATTGCCCGGCGAGATCAGGTCGGCCGGATCCGCCGCGAAGTTCAGCACCCCCGGCGTTGCTCCCGCGGTAAAGGGGACGCTGAACAGCAGTTGCTCGCTCGGTCCCAAGGGGGGACTGAACTGGCCGGAGATGCCGCCGATCTCGTCCAGCAGCCCGCTCGAAGCGGTGCCACTCGCACCGGTGCTGTAGATGCTGTTGTCGATCGGTCCCGTCGCACTGGCCAAGGCGCCATCCCAGGTGACGTCGGCAAATGCGGCAAAGACGCCGACGTTTCCTTCGGCGCGCTGATCGAGGACATAGCCTTTGAGGAGGAACGATCCACCCGTCGGACTGGTCGTGATCGGATTGCCGTCGAGATCGGTCACCTGGAGGCGAATGCGGAAGAGGGTGGTCACCGCCTCCGAGTCGAGCTCGCCCAGGACGGCCTCTGCGTCGGCCGCGTCGACCAGGCCGTCGCCGTTGACGTCGTAGGTCGTGGTCATCAGCTCCGGCAGGCTGGCGGCGGCGGGGGCCGAGTTCCCCGGCGGCTGATTGAGCGTGTCGATGATCAGCAGCGCATCCCCGGCCGAGACGTATCCATCCTGGTTGACGTCGCAGGGCGAAAAGAGGGCCGCCCCCGAATCGATCGCCAGCAGGGCCCGGACCTCGAGCGCCTCCAGCCCGAGCTTTTCGCTGCGCCAGCGCGGGCTCCGGTGGCTTCTTCCCCAGCTCAGATCCACCGACCGCCGCGTCAGGAATGTTCGCCGCAACAAGGAAAAGCTCATCATCGACCTTGGCTGGGGGGAGGAGCGCTGCCCGTGACGATCCGACCGCGACGCGCGCAAAGCTCGAGACAAGAGCAAACGAACCGAGCACGCTGGCCGCACAAGCCGAACTTCGGGCAGCAGTTCCCCTGAAGTGCCTCTGTTCTCCGCGACCCCCTGTTCCCTGGGGGTCGAACTACGCCCGCATCCCAATCCCCCGACGGCTCGATCGATCGCCCGCAGCCGAGAAGCAGATGCCGGCGCGTCCTGCTCGGTGTCCCAAGCACGAACAGCCGCGACGGCACGAATTCGGGGTACGGTCCCAGACTAAACAGGGGCCGCCGGACCTGCAAGAAAATAACCGGGTGCGGGGGTTTACACCGGTTGCGCCTCCCGTGCGGCCGACTTCCAGGCCCCGGGGCCCACGGAGCAGCTCGCCAGCGGTCCCATTCCGCAGAGGGGGTGCCCCCCTGCGGGAAGCCCCCCGCGACTCCGAATCGCCTCGCCAGTGGGTTAGCCGTCGATCCCGCGTCGCCGCTTCGCCGGCCGATTCTCGTTCGCCCCCCGCATCCAGCCCAGCAGCGAATCGTCGTCCGCATGGGCGGCGAACAACTGTGCCACCTCGGCCAGGGCGACATCCGCCGAGCTCAGCCGTTCCCGCACGGTCGCCGCGACGCGCTCGACCCGCTGGGCCGCCCGCGTGGGCAGGGTGGCCGAGATCTCGTGGACGACCTCGCTCAGGGCATCGACCGGGCTCACGCGCACGACGTCGCTCGAATGAAGCGCCAGGAGCGACTCGTCGAGGTTGTCGTACACGGTCAGCGCCAAATCGGTCAGCTGCAGGGGCGGGGGGGCCGCCGCAGCGGCCGGAGCCGACCAGGCCGACGCCACCATCACCGGGGCCGCAGCCAGGTCGACTGCCGGAATATCGTCGACCACGCTCGCCGCCGGTACCGCGCTGGCCGCGGGCACCGCCGCCGATTCCTCGAGCACCGCCTGGCTCAGCACGATGAACGGCTGGCCGAGCGTCGGGTTGTTCAGCTCGTTGATCACCAGGATCGCGTCGGTGGCCGAGACGAAGCCGTCGCCATCCACGTCGAGATACGGCGGGGGGACGTTCGGCGGCACCGGTGTCGGATCGAGCGGCGTCGAGCTCCCGCCGGGCTTGTTGATCTCGTTGATGATCAACAGGGCATCCAACCCCGAGATGAAGCCGTCGGGGAAGACGTCGAGCGGCTGGTACGGGTTCTGCCAGGCCCGCAGCGGCACCACGACGTCGACGCTTCCGTACGTCGCGGCCACGGGACCGTTCAGGCCATACACCAGGGTCCGGTGAGCCGGCAACTGCTCGGCGGCGTTGACGCTGATCGAGAAGGTCGTCCCGGGGATCGCGGCAGGCAAGATGCTGCCGCGGACCGTGAAGAGCTGTTGCTTGGGATCGGCCCCCGCCGGCGTTACGCCGCGGATGCCACCCCCTTCGTCCACGCCGAAGACGGGGTCGACCGCCCCGCCGACGCCCGTGTTGAAGGCGGGAGCGACCGCAAAGGTCGAGTCGTCCCATTGCACCAGGGGGAGGCTCGAAACCAGGTCGGCAAAGGCGGCGAAGACGCCCCCCGCCGCGCCAGTGCTGCGGGTGTCGTCGACGTACACGCGGGCTTCGACCTGCGTGTTCGCCAGCACCACGTAGCGCCCCTGCGCATCCTTGAAGACTTCCTGGCCGGTCGCGGGATTGAAGAGCTGCACGGTGTACGCGGCCGAGGCCGGGATCGTCACCGCGTAGTCCTCGACCTCGCCCGAGGTGGCGATGCCGGTCGGTCCCAGGCCTCCGGTCGAGCTGTAACGGACGCGGGCAAAAGTCTGGGTCACGGTGGCGGCCGGAAGCGTGAAATTCAGCACATTGGCGCCGGCCACGACCGGAACGCTGTTGAGGAACTTTTCGCCGGCGTCATCCCAATCGCCGTCGCCGTTCAGATCGAGGAAGGCGTCGATAAAGCCGGTCGCCGAGGCGGTGATCGTGACCGTCGATTGCACGCCCGGCACGAGCGGCGTATTGAACACCACGCCGTCGTCGCTGTTGTCGCCCGTGGCATCGGCGCTGGGCTTGCCGTCGCTGTCTTCCGACACGCCGGCCCCCAGGTAGATGCCGGGCACGATCACGTGCCGCGCGCCGCCGCTGGTGAGCAGGGTGGGATAGAGCGGGTCGGGAGCGTCGCCGAAGTCGAGCGGCGAGAGCACGATCGTAAAGCGGGTCACGCCCGACAGCTCGTTCGGCAGCAGCGGATTGGCGGCCAGATCCTTGATGCCGGTGGCGCTCGAATTATCGAGATTGATCACGTAGGTGAAACCACCGAGCCAGATCCCCGCGACCGGGGTGAACTTGACGATCTGATTCGTCTGGTCGTAGCCGAAGACGTAGTCGACGCCGTCGACGAGCGTGACGCCGTCGCGGGTGAGGATGAACCTGCTCGAGGCGACGCTCAGGGGGTCGATGCCCGTCCCCGTGCCGTCGACCAGCTGGATCTGGAAATCGCGGAGGACCACGCCGGCGGGGATGACCCGATTGAGGCCCGGGTCCTGGTCGATTCCGCCCGTGTCATTGTCCTGCGGGTTGGCGAGGACGGCCTGCGGGCCGGTGAAGTCGCTGCGATCGAAGGCGCCGCGATCCTTGAAAACGTTGAGCCCCAAACCGGCCGGCGGGAGCACGCTGGGATCGTCGACGCGGAGCTTGCCGGTCAGATCGTTGAGCGGCGCCAGGATCGGCGACTGGCCGATACCGATCGGCGCGTTGACGGTAATCATTGCCTGGCGATCCTGCAGCGAGTTGATCGCGCTGTCGATCGCCCGCGAGCCGGCGGCCAGGTTGAAGTTGACGGCCGCCGGATTGATGAACAGCGGCTCCAGCGGATTGAGCGCGATAGCGAAGCTCTCGGAACCGGGGAACGCGCCCACGATATTGGCAGTGTTCCCTTGGTAGAGCGAGCCGCCGATGACGGTCAACGGCGAAGAGCTGGGATCGATGCCGATCCCCAGTTCGAGGTTGGCCAGGATGTTGTTCAAGATCGTCGGCGCGGCGTTCTCGCCGACCTTGATACCGATGCCGGTGGCGGTCAGGCTGCCGTAGATCGTGTTGTTGAGAATCCGCCCGAACGGCACCGCCGAGTACGAATCGCCGGGATTCCGCGAATCGCCGCTGAACTCGATGCCGCCGAGTTGATTGAACGCGAGCAGGTTGTTCGCGATCACCACGCCGGGAACCAATTGCGGCGTGTTCACGTTGATCAGATTGCGGACTCCGCCCAGGTGCGGGCCGGGGTCGCGCTGGCCGGCGTCGACCGTGATGCCGAACGCCAACGAGCCGAGGATCTCGTTGTTCTGCAGCAGGATCATTCCCTGGTCGCGCGGAACGTTCTGGTCGCCGAGATAATCGAACTTGAAGAAGCCCATGTTTCCGGCCGTGGTAGTCACGCGGACCGCGCCCGCCAGATCGACGCGCGTGCTGGTGGCCGCCGGGATGCCGGCCGAAACTTTGAAGGTGGATCCGAAGCGGCTGTTGACGGCCGCCTTGATGGCGCTGGCCACCGTGACAGCCGAGCTCCCCGCGGTGAACGGAATCGCCACGTTGCTGCCGGAGACGCCGCCGACGCTGTTGAACTCAAAGACGACCGAGTTGACGCCGTCGCTGATGGTGAGGGTCTGGCCGTCGCTGAGCTGGCCGCCCGACGGCGCCACCAGCGTGTAACCCTGCACCATGCGGTCGTTGACGTCGAACTGCTGGTAGATGGCCGCGACGGGCAACAGGTCGCCGGTGCCGGCATACTCTTCGCCGCGGCGAATCTCGAGCTGGAACAGGCCCGAGAGCACCTGGGTCACGCCCCCCGGCGTCGGATCCTGCGGCGTGACGAAGAACGGAATGTCGGTGGGGAGCGAGGTGTTGGGGTTGGACTGCGTGACCATCTCGCCCCGGCTGGCGAACCCGACG
>JAEUIK010000112.1 GCA_016793185.1 Planctomycetaceae bacterium
GGAGCTCGCCGACGTTTCCTTGTACCATACCCTCAGAATGGCCAAGCGAAAGCCTCATCAGCCCAATCGCCATCGCGCCGCGCCCGCGCGCGGAGCCGCTGGCAACCATCCCGCACGGCTCGATGCGCAGCGGGGAAGCGCGGGGCAGAAATCGCGCTCAGAATCTACTGCGCGACCGCCGCGCACCGAAATCCGCCTCCGCCAGACGCCTGGCAAACCGCACTGGGAGTTCGTCCATCCGCGCTCGGTTCGCGATCGGGCCGAGGATCTCGAAGAGGTCCACCTGATGATCGACGGGGGTGAAGAGGAGATCGCCGTCGAGGAACTCCGCTGGCTGTTGGAGGGCTGCCCCGACTTCATCGAAGCCCACAAGATCCTCGGCGAATTGGCCATGACGGCAGGCGACGTCAAACTGGCCCGCGCACACTTCGGCTATGCCTACGACCTGGGGATGGCAGCGCTCGGCGGCCGCGAGCTCCCTGGTCCGCTGGCCTACGAACGCCCCGCCAATCAACCGTTCTTCGAGGCCGCGAAGGGCCTGGCCTGGAGCCTGACTCAAGTGGGCCTCCCCGAGAAGGCCCGCGAGGTGCTTCAGCGCATGCTCCGACTCGAACCGAGCGATCCACTGGGCGCGCGGGGGATGCTGGCGCAGCTCGAACAGGCGCACACGACCTGAGTCGCCGGCTCAGGCGAGCAACCGGCTCAAGAACTGCTGCGTCCGGGGAACCTGGGGGTTGTCGATCACCTGGGCCGACGGACCCTCCTCGATCAGCTTGCCCCCGGCCAGCACCACCACGCGATCGGCGGCGCGCCGCGCAAAGCCGATCTCGTGCGTCACCAGCACCAGGGTCAGCCCGTCCTGCTTGAGCTCCTCGATCACTTCGAGCACTTCGTGCTTCAGCTCGGGGTCGAGGGCGCTGGTGATCTCGTCGCACAAGAGTCCGCGCGGCTGCATGGCCATGGCCCGCGCGATGGCCACGCGCTGTTGCTGCCCGCCCGAGAGCTGCCGGGGATACGCGTCGCCGCGGTCGCCCAGGCCGACGCGTTCGAGCAGGCGCTGCGCCAGTTGGGCGGCGTCGCCATTCGCCACCTGGCCGACGCGACGCGGCGCCTCCATCACATTTTCGAGCGCCGTCAGGTGGGGAAACAGCCGGAAGTCCTGGAACACCATCCCTACCAGGCGGCGGACGTCCGCACCGTTGGCGTTGCCTGACGGTCGGCTGCCATTCGTGGCCGCGACCGTGTGCTCGCCGACGCGCACCGCTCCTTCCTCGAACGGGACCAGCCCGTTGATGCACCGCAAGAGCGTCGATTTGCCTCCCCCTGAGGGCCCGATCAGGGCCACGGTCTCGCCCGGCGTGATCGCGAAGCTGATGTCGTCGAGCACCAGCCGGTCAGCATAGCGCTTGGTGACGCGGTCGATCGTGATGGCCAGGCCTGAGGATGCGGTCATGAGAAGCTCTTCCTGGCGCCAGGGGGTTTGCACGAGCGCGGCCGGGCTGGCGCACCGGGACAAATCCGCGGTGGCGCTCGCGCTAACGCCCCTTCGCAGTGCTCAATTCTCGCACGATGATGTTCCGTTGGATCTCGCTCGTACCCTCGTAGATCTGCAGCACCTTGGCGTCGCGATAGAGTTTTTCGACTGGGAACTCGGTGCTGTAGCCCATTCCGCCGAAAACCTGCACCGCCTCGCTGGCGGCCCAGGTGGCACTGTCGGCGGCAAAAGCCTTGGCGTAGGCGGCCTGCGTGGTATTGCGCTGGCCGGCGTCGAGCAGCCAGGCCGCCTGGTAGGTCAGGAGCCGGGCCGCTTCGAGGCGAATGGCCATGTCGGCGATCTTATGACCGATCGCCTGGTGCTCGAGGATCGGGCGCCCCATCGTCTTCCGCTCGGTGGCGTAGAGGAGCGACTCGTCGAGGCAGCGTTGGATCAGGCCGACGGCCGAGGCCGCGATCATCGGCCGCGAGCGATCGAAGACCTTCATCGCCACCAGAAAACCGCCCCCCTCTTCGCCCAGGATCTGCGTGGCGGGGACTTCCACGTCGACCAGGTTCAGTTCGGCCGCGGGCGAGGCCCGTTGCCCGAGCTTCTCGAGCTTCTTGCCCACGGCGACTCCGGGGAGATCGAAGTCGACCAGGAACGTCGTCAGCCCGCGATGCCCGGCGGCGGGATCGGTCTTGGCAAAGACCACGGCAAAGTTCGAGACGGTCGCGTTGGAGATCCAGATCTTCGTGCCGTTGATCACGTATTTGTCGCCGCGGCGCTCGGCGCGGGTTTGCAGTCCGGCGACATCGGATCCGGCCCCCGGCTCGGTCGCGGCGTAACAGCCGAACTCGCCGCGCGTGAGCCGGGTGAGGTACTTCTGCTTTTGGGCTTCGGTGCCGGCCACGGTCAGGGCGTCGGCCGCGACGGTGTTCAGCCCGATGGCGCCGCCGATGCCACAGCAGCCCCAGGCGAGCTGCTCGGTCACCAGGGCCAGCTCGAAGACGCCGAGTCCGCCGCCGCCGTAGGCGGTCGGCACGGTGAGGTGCAGCAGGCCCAGTTCGAGGGCCTTGCGGTGGATCTCGTGCGGGAACTTGTCCTCGCGGTCAAAACGGGCCGCGACGGGCAGGATCTCTTTTTCGGTGAATTCGCGCGCGAGGTCGCGGATCATCCGCTGCTCGCTGGTGAGCTCAAAATTCATGGCGCCGGTTTCCCCCAGTGAAAGTGCGTTCGGGGGATATTCTAGCGAGTCGCCCGGCCGACGCTAATCGCGCCGCTCGAGCAGATACGCCAGCAAGTCGCGGAACTCCTGGTCGGTCATCCGCTGCACGAGCCCGGCCGGCATGACCGAAACCGGCTGCGGCGACCGTTCGGCGATCTCGTCGGGGCGGAGCACGAACTGCCTGCCCGCGGAATCGACGTACGTCTGCGCGCCGTCGGCCCCTTCGGCCAGCAGGACGCCCTGGGCGGTCGTGCCGTCGCTCCGGGCCAGGCTCCAGAGAACGAACTGCGGCGCGATCTCCTGGCTGGGGGCCACGATCGACTCGACCAGCCGCCGGCGGGTCATCGTCTGCGGCGGGCTCGTCAGATCGGGCCCCACGCGCCCCCCGCGGCCGTCGATCTGATGGCAGCGGTAACAGAGCGGTCCCGGCGGGTGAAAGAAAACCCGTTCGCCGGCCGCCGCATCGGCGGGACCGGCAAGTTTCGAGAGCCAGTCGTCGACCGCCGCGGCCGACGCGCTGCCGTCGCCGGGCGGCGCCGCGTCGGGAGTCGGCACGGAGTGGGGCCGTTGCAGGTGCGCCAGCAGCGCCGCGGCGATGGGATCGGCCGAGTTGTGCGTGGCGAGCGACTTCGTTTCAGCCGCGGAGAGCTCGGCACCCCGGAGCGAGCGCAAGGCGTCGCGCCGCAGGTTGGGCTCGGGGCCCGCGGCCAGCCTCAGCAACAGCTCGCGTCCCGGAGCCGTGGTCGCGTCGAGGCCGACCACGGCTTCCAGCCGCAGCAACTCGGGCAGCGAACCGTTCCCGGCGATCTCCGCCAGCAGGCGGGTGCGATCGTCGCGCACTGTCTCGCGCAGGCTGCGAACCCCCTCGAGCTGCAACTGCGGATCCGCCGAGGTCAACCATTGAATGAGCTTGTCGCCCGCCAGCAGAGGATTCGTTGGATCGAGCATCCGCACCGCGCGCCTGCGCAGCTCGGGCGAGATCTTGTCGTCGGTAAGCAACTGCGCAATGTAATCCTGGCCCGTCACGTCGCGGACCGGCGCGACGAAGGCTCGGTCGGTCGAGAGGCCTTCGATCTCGGGGGGCACCGCGTCGAGCTGTTCGAGCGCCGCCAGATAGCCCTCGAAGAGCTGGCGGGTGAGCCCCGGGGATTCAAGTCCTTGAACCAACAGCGGGCGGAGTTTGACGAGTTTCGAGCCCGCCACCCACTCGATCGCGGCGAAGCGGACCTCGGCCGCGGGATCGGCCAGCAGCCGGGGCAAGGCCTCGCGCGCCTCGGACGAATCGAGCGCTTGCAGCAGCCAGAGCCCGGCGAGCCGCTCGTGAGGCTGGTCGCTGGACGAAATCGCGAGCCGGTCCCTGAGCCGCGTCCGCCGCTCGAGGCCGGAGAGCGCGGCGGCGCGGAGGAACGGATCGGGATCGGCGCAATACGGCAGCAAGTCGGAGATGGCGATGCGCTGCGGTGCGCGCCGCAACAGCACGGCGAGTAGCGCAGGGTGCGGCGGCGTTTCGCGCGGCGGTCCTGGCTCGCGCACGGCCAGCGCTTCCAGAGTCTCTGGCGGCAGGAGCTGGAGCGTGAGCGCCTCGACGCGCGGGTCGTCGCGTAAGGAGTCGAGCAGTGGGCGATCGACACGGCCCGCCGCGACCAGCGCCTGGCAGGCTGTCGCCCGGACGCGCGAATCGGGCTCTTCTTTGGCGGTGCTGATCAACGTTTGTAGGCCGGCTTCGGATTGCGCGAGCGCCCGGGCGGCCCGCTGGCGCGTGCGCTGATCGCGGGCGCGAAGCGCTGCGAGCGGTTCGGTCGGTCGCGGGGCCGGTTGGAAGTCGGCAGGCCGGATTCGCCACACGGCACCCCGGCCGTGCAGCTCGTACGATTTATCGACCCAATCCGTGGCGTAGAGCGTGCCGTTGGGCGCGAGCGCCAGTCCCACCGGCCGAAAATTCTCGCCGCCGGTGATCCAGGGTTGGGCCATCGACTTAAGCGAGGCGCCGCGCTCCGCGGGGCGGAAGCGATCGATGCGGTGGTCGCCCCAGCTCGTCACGAACAGCTCGCCGCGGTAGTCGTCGGGCAAGGCGTCCGACTCGTAGACGACGACGCCCGAGGGAGCCTCGCCCGTGCCCGCCATCATCGGCAGCGTGCCGGGCAGCTCGCCGTTCCAGGCGGTGAAGGGGTGAAGTCCTTTGCGACCGTTGCGGTAGCGGTAGCCGTAATCGCCCCCCTCGACGACGTGCAGTAGCCGGCAAGGGGGGCGCGAGTCGGGATCGTTGTCGACCGCGAACAAGCGTTCCCAGGGATCGACGGCCAGATGGAAGGGGTTCCAAAATCCGGTGGCGACGCGCGTGAGCTGCGTCCCGTCGGCGGCCGAGTGATAGATGCTTCCGCCTTCGCCCCCGCCGGCGAGCGTCGTGCCGTCGCTGCCGACCAGGCGATAGTTCGCGCCAAGATTCTCGCCGAGCCCGAAGTAGATTCCACCGCGGCAGTCGAAGGCGAAGCCCGCGAGCCCGTTATGCGGATAGTTTCCCTGCGTTTCGAGGCGCGCGAGCGGCTGGCGCGCGTCGGCGTGTTCGTCGCCGTCGGTGTCGCGGAGGCGAAAGATCTCGTTGCGCGTGGCGACGTACGTCCAGCCGTCGGCGCCGATGGCCAGCCCCATCGTCGCCCGCATCCCCTCGTAGTAGGTCGTGAACGTCTCGGCCCGGCCGTCGCCGTCGTTGTCGAGCAGCCAGCGGAGGCGGTCGTGCGTCGGCCCGGCGTAATTCTCGGGCGGGAAATGCGTGTGGCACTCGACGACCAGAACCCGGCCGCGGGCATCGACGGCGACGCCCGTCGGCGTGACGATATCGGGCTCGCGGGCGAACGGCTCGATGACGACGCGCGCATCGGCCGAGCGGGGAGGATCTTCGGCCGCGGCGGTCGCGACGAGTACCAACCCGACCACGAGTGCCATCCAGCACGAGCACTTCAGGCGCGAGCTCGACGTCCGCAAAAGGAGTGCTCCTCGTTGTCCGTCGCGAGCCCGCCGGCTAACTGGCTTGACCACGCTCAATGATTGAACAAAAACGCCGGGCTGTTGATAAGGGCCCAGGCCAGATCCTGCGCGCCGCCGAGGCGGTTCTCGCCAGCCTTGATCGCATCGATGCCCGCTGCCGCTTCGCGCTCGCTCGGCAATCGGCACAAGATCGACACGAAGAGATCCTCGACCAGGCGGGCGTCGTCGGGCTGCTCGTTGACGAGCCGGGTGATCCGGTTCTGCGGATCGGCAATCGCGTCGGCAATCACCGGTCCATTCACCAGGTTCAGGGCTTGGCCCAGGATCACGCCCGACGAGCGCTCGCACTCGCAAGCGCTCTCGCGCGGGGGTCGGCCGAAGAGGCCCAGGAATCCCCCCGGCAGCTCGACGCTCGAATCGGGCAGTTGCGAAGCGCGATACCCCGCCGGCACGCCGGGCAGCTTGCTGGCGCTGCCGGTCGCACTCTTTACGGCGTCGTACAGCGTTTCGGCCGGCAGGCGCCGTGCCAAAGCGTGCGAGTAGTTCGTCTGATCGTCCTCGTTCCAGCGGTTCGTCTCGATCGACTGCTGGTAGACCCGCGATTTGCAGATCAATCGGATCAGCTCCTGGGTGTTGAAGCCCCCCGCGATGAACTGCTCGGTCAACTTCGCCAGCAGTTGCGGATTGCTGGGAGGATTGCCGGCGCGGATGTCGTCGATGGGCTCGATGAGGCCGACGCCCAACAAATAGCTCCAGATCCGATTCACATAGCTCGTGGCGAAGTACTGGTTTTCCCGCGACGTGACCCAGCGGGCGAACTGCTCGCGGCGCGTGGCATCGGGCGCGGCGGCGTCGGGATGTTCGTAGGGGAAGGCGGGGGCGACCGGTTGGCCCGTCTTCACGTGCGCGACTTCGCCGCCGTGCGTGTCGTAGATGATTTCTTCGTCGGCCCGCGCGCCGGGCTTGCGCCCCACTTGGGCAAAGTACGCGGCCAGGTGGTAGTACTGGTTCTGCGTCCACCGCTCGAAGGGATGGTCGTGGCACTTGTTGCAGTTGAAGCGGACCCCCAGGAAGAGCTGCGTCGAGTTCTCCATCGCGTCGGCCGGTTCGCGCAAGGTGCGCAGATACGAGGCGGGGGGATTCTCGAACGTCGAGCCGCTAGCCGTCAGCACGTTGAATGCGAATTGGTCGTAGGGGGTGTTGTGCGATACCGCTTCGCGAATCCAGTTGCGCAGCGCCCAGGCTCCCTTTTCGCTGAGGAACCGGCGATTGACCTGCAACAGATCGGCCCACTTGTTGGTCCAGTACTCGACGTATGCGTCGCTGCCGACGAGGCGATCGACCAGCTCCTCGCGCTTGACCCGCGACTCGCGCGGGTCGGCCAGGAACGCCCGCACCGCCTCGGGGGCGGGGGGCAGGCCGGTCAGGTCGAGCGACACCCGGCGCATGAAGTCGGCATCGGTGCAGAGCCCGCTGGGGAGAATCTTCAGCCGCTGGAGCTTCTCGTCGACGAGCGTGTCGATGAAGTTGAACTCGGTCTGCGGCTCCCAGGCGAAGCCGGTGCGATCTCCCATCACCGTGATCGTGCCAGCCGCGTAGTTTCCTTCGTAACGCGCCAGCGCCGCCGCCTCGCCCCGGCGCACGGCGGTGACGAGCCCTTGCTTGTTGATCTCGGCGATCTCCGCCAGGCTGCTGTCGATGAAGGCCTCGGCGGTCACATCGCGGACGCGCCCGTCGGCGTAGGTGGCGAGCACCGCCATCTGCTGCTTCATGCCGGGGAGCGGCAGGCTCGGGTCCTTCGGGAAGAGCTCGATACTGACCACGCGCGGCGCGTCCTTGTCGAACTTCACCCCCGCGGCGATCCATTCGCGGAGCAGGTCATAGGCCGGCTCGCCGGGACGCGACAGCACTCCGCCCACGTGCGGTACGCCGCCAGAGGGCTTCAACAGCATCAGGCTCTGGTCGGGGGCCGAGCGATTGAAACGCCGCCCCGCCAGCTCGTCGGTCAGCGCCCCGTGATCGGTCACCGGATCGTAACCGCGGAGCGAGAGCTTGAACCCGTTCTTGCCGCCGTCCGACCCGTGGCAGGTGCCCGTGTTGCACCCCAGCTTCGACATCGAGGGCATCACATCCTGCACGAAGCTCACCGCATACGGTTCCGTAAAACCGTGCACCGCGACCGGCACCCCGATCGACAATTCCCCCACGCGCAAGCGCAGTTCGCCGGCGCCGTCGCCGCGGGGACGCACGAGCCGGAGCTCGTTGGCCGAGACGCAATCAGGGATCGCCTCGAGGACCGCGATGCGGGTCAGGTCGACCAGCTCGCCGTCGGCCGTCTTGCCGGTGAGCAACAGCTGACGATAGTCGTATTTGTTTTTGAGCTCGATCTGCGGTGGAAACACTTCGAGCGCGACAATCGAGATGCCGTCGGGAAGCTTTTCCGGCGTCGTGGGCTGGGTGGGATCCTGCCCCAGTGTCAGGCTCGGTCCGACTGCTGCCACGCTCGCGAGCACCGCGATCGTGCGAACCCATTCGATCCCCCACCGTGAAGTCATTTCCTGGTTCCTGCTGTGGTTGCCGACGGTCTGGCCCCGTCGGTTGATTCAGGGCGCCGCGGCGACGGTGGCCGCGACGGGAACGGGCACGAACTCGCGAATCAGCTTGCCGGTTTGCGCATCGTTGAGCCGCACGAGGCCATCGAAGCCGCCCGAGGCGACGGTCTTGCCATCGCTGCTGAAGGCGGCCGAGTAGACGGGTTCGACCTGCCCCTCGCAGCGGCACACGAGCTGGGCGTCGTCGGTTCGATAAACCCGCACCTCGCCCACCGCGCCATCGCTGCTGGCGGCCACCAGTTGGCTGCCGTCAGCGTTGAACTCGGCCGCATAGACGCGCCCCGGCATCCCCTCGTACTGCCGAATGAAGTTGAAGTCGTCGCCAATCACGCGGGCTTTCTCGCGGTACATCTTGTAGAGCTTCGGGATTCCATCGGCGCCGCCGATCAGCAGCTCGTCGCGCTGCGGGTGGCGATCGACGGTCATCAGGCCCCCCTTCAGCGCCCCGGGCGTGATGCTGGTGATGTTGTCGACGAAGCGCTCCGTGGCCACTTCGATCAGCTTCATCGAGCGATCGCGGCTGACCGACACCAGGTGCGACGAGTCGGTCGAAAAGATGGTGTCGAGCACCCAGTCGCTGTGGGCTCCCTGGAACAGCACCTGTTTGCCGGTCGCGGCTTCAATCACCCTCACCGTGTTGTCCGCACAGCCGAAGGCGACGCGGGTGCTGTCAGTCGACCAGCTCGCGCCGTAGATCGTGTCGAAAGTCATCGAGCGGCTCACCGCCAGCGTGCGGTCGGCCACGTTCCAGACCTGCACTTCTCCAAAGCGGCCGGGCGAGCCGCCGGTCACGGCGAGCCATTTGCCGTCGGGCGAGAAAGCGAGCGATTGCACGCGCTCGGAAATTCCCACCAGCCGGGCGACCAGCTCGCTGCCGTCGGCGCGATGCAGCAAGACTTCGTGGTAGCCCGACACGGCCAGCAGGGCGCCATCGGGCGAGTACTCCAGCGCCGTGATGACCGGCGGAAGTTCGTAGCGGGGAGGATGAGCCGCGTCGATCGGCGCCGCGGTCGACGGCGGCGAATCGTCGACAGCTCCCTCGGCAATCCATTTGCGAATCAGTTCGACCTCGACCGCCGACAAGGGGGGCGTGCCTTTGGGCATCTTGGCCGGCTTGTCCCCTTGGGGGAGGATTTGCGCCATCAGGTAGCTCTCGTCGGGGCTCCCCGGCTCGATGCCGGGCAGGCCGCCGTCCCCTTCGAGCAAGAGCGACGCATGGTCGGTCATCAGATAGCCGCCCCCCTTCTTGGCGGGCTGATGGCAACCCTGGCACTGCGCCTGGAAGATCGGCCGAATGTCTTTCCAATAGCTGACCTTGGTCTCGGCGGCGGGCGCGGCGGGCTCCTCGGCAGCGACGATCGTCGGCAGTGCCGCGAGCAGCAGCGCGATCGCGCCCAACAGCGTACCAGGCACGAGACGCCGTCGAGACACCGTCGATATCCAGCCAGCATTCATTTCGAGAACCGTTCCCTCTGGTTGAAGCGGGAGCTGCGGCAGTTCGCCCGCTCGCAGACGGACCGTGGGGCCAACTGGCGGCCAGGTCGCTGGTGCGGAGCGCAGCCGAAGGTCCGGTGCAATCGCAATTCCCAACTGAGAGGATCAGGCGGGCAGGTAGGTCGGGCGGGTACTGGCCCTCGCGCGCACGCAATCGACACGATTCCCCGCGATCGCTCCAGCGCCTGAACCAGCAATCGGAACTCCCCCGATTCTGGCAAACCGAATCGCGCCTGACAAGCAAATTCCCCCCGTTTGGCGGGAGTTGAGCGCAGGAAAAACGGCGGCGGGAAGTAACTCTCCCGCCGCCGCTGGAAAGGTTGCCACGCGCCGACAAACTACGGCTGCTGGAACGGATCCGCGTCGGCCTTGGCCGGCGTTTCGCCGGGGGAGTGGGTCGCGGCCGAGGAGTCTTCGGCCGGGCGCGCTTCTTTTGACGCCGGAGTGGAGAGCGCCTGCGCCGGCGGCTGTACCGTGCGCGCCAGGGCCAAACGCAGCGTCGCGAGCAGCTGATCGATTTCGTGATGGCCGCGCTGCGTATCGCGAATCAGCAGGACTTCGCCCAAGGGAGCGACGACAAGCTCGTGGTGCGGGTCCTTGGCATACATCTGCTTCAGCAACTCGCCCACCGACTCGGAATTGCGCTCATCGGTCAGCAACTCCTGGAGCTGGTAGATGCGAATCTCGGTGGCCGCGTGCGCGGCTTCTTGCGAGGTGATCAGCAGGACGTCCTTCGTGACGAGGAAGTCGAGTTCGAGTTCGCCGAGGATCAGATCCAGCGCATTCGCCAGCGAGACGTTCTTCAGTTGTCGGCTGACGGGGGCGTCGGTCGACGTTCCGACCTCTTCCAGGCGCTTGAGATCGAATTCGATCTGCACATTGTGGTAATCCTCGAGATACTGCACGACGTCGCTCAGCGGGCTCTCGACAAAATCGACTGTCGTCCCGGCATGCAGTTCGTGCAGGATCCTGGTTTGCGCATCGCTGCGATTGAGCGTGTAGGCGGAGGTCGCCTGAGCTAGCGTCATGCGAGGTGCGAGCGCCGTCAGCAGGCTGATTGCGGCCCCGAGCGCGGCGAACCACGCGAGCTGGCGGCGCGTTCGGGCTCGAACTGAGTAGCGAGGATTGTACTGCGACATGAGAGCCTCCCCTCGGAGTTGGGTCGCGCATGGCGCAGCGGCAAACGCCAGAGAGAACTCGAGCGACGTCACCCTGCCATCCGACGACGAGACAAGAAAGGCGAGATGCGGGTCGAAGTGACCAGCCCCCGGCGGCCGCCAAAGGTTCCGAGCTTTCGCGGCCAGACGACAGGGAGGCTACCAATTTTGGGGTAGCCAAGGCAAGCTAAATCGGGCGAATCCGCCGGCAGCCTCACGGAGCCCGCCGCGCGCAAAAAAAGAAGCGAGTCGCCCGCGGTGACGACTCGCTTCTACACACTGGAGATAGCGTGTACTCGCTCCGCGGTCTGTGACGACCGCGGAGCGAGATTTGGATTGACTAGCGACGGCGACGCAGGGCGTAGCCGATCACTCCGGCCAGACCCATGCCGGCCAGGGCGATGCTGCTCGGCTCGGGCACGATTTGCGTCGGGGCGAAGGTAGCTCCCTGGGCGGTGCTGCCGTTGATCACGAAGCCCAACGTCCGGGTGTAACCCTGAGCGTCGGTCTGCACGACCATCTTGGCGCTGGTCTCACCAGCCAGGATCTTGCCATTGCCGATGACGTCGAGGTAGCTATAGCCGATGACGTCGCCAGAGACTCCGCGGTCGACGAGCGTCGGAGCCCGCCCGGCCTGCGGATCGTAGCTGACGTCGGTCAGGAAGCCGGCAAAGTTCGACGTGGTGTAGCGGGCCAGGGCGTTGGGGCCCGAGTTCTCCACCCAGTAGACGAACGTCAGGCCGCCGTACGGGTTCGCAGCGTCGCCGCTGTAGACCTCGGTGTACAGCTTACCGGTGAAGGTAAGAGCGTTGAGGTTCGAGGTCAGCGAATCGACCAGCACGCCACCCACGGGGCCGGGCTCCGACGGGGCGAAAATCGTGTCGCCGGGGTTGATCTGCACTGCTTGGGCGGTGCCCGCGAGCAGTCCCAAAGCAGCCAGAGCCAGCAAGGAATAGACAAACTTGTTACGCGCCATGATCTCTCTCCAGTGTTGCGGTGTGTTGGCGCGTGACGGTTTCTCTGTCGAAGTGCTCGAGGCGCGCAGGGGGAGCGTAGTCTCCGAAACAGGGCATGCTTAGGACCCGCCGCCGAACGCCCTCAACCCCGACAGCGCGAGGAATCGAGCGCGGCAAAACAAGGAAGCGGGCCGAAGCAGAGAGCGGGTAGGAGACCGCGAACCAAAACGGCCGCATGCACGGACAAAGAAGTGAAAGCCACGGAGTCCGCCTGAATCAGGCAACTCTCGTATCCGGCTTTCACGTCACGCGCATTAGCAGACCTTCGCTTTCGTCTCAAAAAGATGGTCGGAGCGATTTCCCGCTCCAGACTCTGACTAATTTAGGCAGGGTCCACCCAGGTGTCAAGCGTTCTTCCCAAAAATTTTTACGCTCCCCCCAAGTTCCTTGCCGCCACAACCAATCGCCCCTGGGCTGGCCCGCGTCGATTATCGCTAAATCCCGCGGAAAACCGCCCCTGCCGGCATCTCCCCCCGGCAAACTTCTCGCCCGCGAAACCCAACCTCGCTATGCTGACGCCGCCCGCACTACCGCGGCGAATGCTCCTGATATCAGGCCCCCCGGGATCCTTTTTCCATGCGAATCTCGAAAATCCTCGTACCGATCGACTTTTCGGCTTCGAGCAGCTCGGCCGTTGATTATG
>JAEUIK010000116.1 GCA_016793185.1 Planctomycetaceae bacterium
TCAAGAGCGAGCGACCTTCGGCCAGCGCTGCGCAGACCAGGGCTCGGTTGGTAATGCTCTTGGAGCCGGGAGGACGGATCGAGCCGCGCACCGGACCGCAGCGCTCGAGCAAAAGCGAATCGACCACGCTAACGGCTCCCGCGCTCGACGATGCCGGCAACGACGGCGGGCGACAGCGGCATCACGGCTTGGCAATCTTCCACAGGTGCTTCTCGGCCCGAAAATAGATCGCGCCATCGCCCACGGCAGGCGAACCAAACACCTGCTCGCCAAAATCACAATTCGCGACGATCTTGCCCTCTTTCTCTCCCACCTCGACCACTTGCGCGATGCCGTTCTCATTCACGCAATAGAGATGCTTGCCGGCCAGCAGCGGCGTGGCCCAATAGGTGCCGCTCAGCCGCAGTTGCCAGGCGATCTTGCCGTCCGCGACATTGGCCGAGACCAGCACGCCCGCTCGATTGACCACATAAATGCGATCTCCCCCCAACACGGGGCTGGGGGAGCCAGGACTGAGGCGATTCTCCTGCCAGACGACCGCGGCCGTCTCACTGGCGGTGGCGGGGGGACGCAGGGCCGTGAGGCCGCCGGCGGGTACATACACGATGTTTTCGCCGGCGACCGGCGAGGCAATCCCGCCGCAATTGGCGAGGTACGACCAGAGCTCCTTGCCGTCGCGCGGATGATACGCGGTCAGGCGGTCGGGGGATTGCAGCAGCACGACTTCCTCCCCTGCGTGCCGCATTACGCTGGGGGAACTCCAGTTCGCCGCCTTGCCGCGCGGCACTTGCCAGCGCGTCTCGCCCGTCGCGGTGTCGATGCCGGCTCCAAAGGACTCTCCCTGGCTTTCGACCTGCACGATGACGGTGTCGCCGATCACGACTGGCGAGGCTGCCATGCCGACGTCATTGGCCGCGGTGGGATAATCGTTCGTCAGGCCGCGCAGCCATTTGAGGTTGCCCTCCAGGTCGAGACAAATCAGGTCGTTCGACGAAAAGAAGGCAAAAATCAACCTCCCGTCGCTGGCGGGCGTGTTGGCGGCCACGGCCGACGTCGGATGGTGCAAGGTCCGGCCGGTCGCCCAGAATTGGCGTTCCCATTCCTGCTTGCCGGTCTGGGCGTCGAAACTGAAGACGTGCAACCGATCGTCGCGAAAACCGCTCGAAGCCGTCACGATCACGTGCCCCGCCACCAGGATGGGCCCCGAGACGCCGCGCCCCGTCAGCGGCGCTTTCCAGGCGACGTTCTCCGTGTCGGTCCACGACAGGGGCAGATTGGACTCGGCCGTCACGTTGGTGCCCGCGTGGCCCCGGAACTCGAGCCAGTCGGCTCCCGCACAGAGGCACAATACGGCCAGACAGCTGGCCCTGAGAATGAAACGTGCGAACACGCGATATTCCTTGGTAAGGTTCGGTAACGTACAGGCAATCGGCACCGCGCTACTCCTCACTCTTTGGCGGGCTCGGCCGGCGGCGGCTCGGGCGTCGGGGGGCGATCCGTCGAGAGAATCGCCGTCCCCGCCGCATCACAAACGCGAAACTGGTACTTCCAATCCTGGGCCCAGCTTTCTTTCATTTCGTTCTGCAGAATCTTCAGGAGGATCGTGTTTTCGCCAGCGCGCAGCTTGCCGCGGACGACATACTGATCGAGTTCTTCGCCGGCGTGGTAGACGGCGAACTTGCCGACTTCCTCTCCGTTCAGCCAGATCTTGTTGGCGTTGACGGTCGTTAGCCGGAGATCCACTTCGCGGTCGGCGTCGCTCTGGAATTTTGTGAAGGCGTAGGCGACAACGCCGTTGTTCTTACCCAGCGTCTGGTTGAGATCGACGGCGCCATACGGATCGTTGGTCTTGGCCTCGATCCAGCGAACTTCTCCCAGCTTGCCGGGGAATGCGGCGCTCAGATCGATCGCCTTCTCGGGCGGGTAAGCGATGTCGAAAGCCGACTCGCCGGTGTTATCGAAGGGGCCGATCACGTGCCAGTCCATCAGGAAGCCGAAGTGCCGGGGCAGATCGACGCGCGTGCCGAGTTTTGCGAGCCGTTCGGCAATCAGCTTGACCTGGTCGGGATCGCGAGCCCCGACGAGCGCCTGACCGTAGAGTTCTTTGGCAGCCTCTTGTTCGCCGGCGTCGAACTTGGGCGCGGCCGCGTCGAGCAGGCGGGTAACCGCATCGCGGCGCATCTCGAGACTCGGGTCGTCGAGCATGCCGGGAACCAGGCGCTCGCGCGCCGTCGGATCGACTTTGGCGAGCCACTCGAATGCCAGTCGCCGCGCCTTGGGGGAATGCTGGCGATCGAGGGCGAACGTCTCGAGCGGCGCGGCGTCGAGCTTGCCTCCCTGCAGCGCGCGATTGGCGATCGTATCGACCGCGGAACGGATCCAGTTGGCGGCCAGCGGATTGGCCCCGTCGAGAGCCGCCAGGATCTTCGGCAACTCCTGCACGTCGGCCTGGCTGAGTTCGCGCCAGGCCTGCTCGGCCGCGCGATTGCCTTGCCCGAAGGGACCGACCGAACGCAGCGTTTCGAGCGGCTTGGTCAACTCGACCGCCGCGGCAGTGTTTGCCAGCAGAAGCGCTGCGGCCAGACCAGCGAGATAACAGGAGGTGCGACAAAGGGGCATCGGGAGCCTCTCAGGCGGGGGAACACAGATCGCGGGGGCCGCCCATCGTGCGGGAGCCTCAGTCCGCGGAACATTGTAGCGGGGTACCCCGCCGGGGGGAAACGGGGGGGACAGGCGTGGTCGCACTGGCACGTCCGCGATGCCGGCGGACGATGTCTCAGGCGCGTCCCGCGCCCGCGCCCGCGCCGCCGCGCGCGGTGGCCGCTTCCATGATCGCTTCCTGGGTGGCGGTGGCGCGGGAGAACTCGCCGGTCAGCCGCCCTTCGCACAGCACCAGGATCCGATCCGAGACCGCCAAGAGCTCTGGCAATTCGCTCGAAGTCACAAGAATTGCCATCCCCGCGGCGCACAGTTCGTCCATGATTTGATAGAGATCGGCCTTGGCGCCGACGTCGACGCCGCGCGTCGGATCGTCGAGCAGCAAGACCTTCGGCCGGGTGAGCAACCAGCGCCCCAGGATGACCTTTTGCTGGTTGCCGCCGCTGAGTCCTGTGATGGCCGCCGCTCCCCCGGGCGTGCGCACGCCGAGGCGCTGGATCGTTTCGGTGACGAGTTGTTGCTCGGCGCGCGGCTGAATACACCCCGCGCGCGTCAACGTCGCGAGCACGCCAAGCGTGCTGTTCTCGGCGACGTTCATCTGCTTGAACAAGCCGAGGCGGGCCCGGTCTTCGGTGACAAGCGCCACGCCCGCCCGCTTGGCCTCGGCCGGTTCGCGAAAGCGCACTTCCGCGCCGTCGAGCAGCAGGCGTCCCTGCGGCGGTTCGGGGCTGGCGCCGAACAGCGCCTCGAGCAGCTCGGTGCGTCCCGCCCCCATCAGGCCGGCAATGCCCACGATCTCGCCGGCGCGCAGTTGAAAGCTGATCTCGCGCAGCCGCCAGCCGCGGGCGTGCCCGCTCCAGGGAAGGGAGAGGTTTTGCACCTCGAGCACGACCCTCCCCGGCGGCTGGCGGGCCTGCGTTTGGGATTGTGCGAGCTCGCGGCCGACCATCAAGCGCGTGATCTCTTGCGGACTGGTTGCCTGCCGCTCGAGAGTGCGGATGAACATGCCGTCGCGGAGCACCGTGATGCGATCGGCCAGCCGGAAGACCTCATCCATCTTGTGCGAGATGTAGAGGATGGTGACGCCGCGCGCCCGGAGCCGCGCGATCACACGATCGAGCCGTTCGACCTCGGCCTCGGTCAGCGCGCTGGTCGGTTCGTCCATGATCAGGATCGAGGCCTCGAGCGACAAGGCTTTGGCGATCTCGACCAGTTGCTGGTCGCCCACCCGCAGCTCGCCGACCAACCGCTCGGCGGGGACCTGACAATCGAGCTCGGCCAGCAGGCGGGTCGCCGCGCGGTGCATCGCGCGCTCATCGAGCAGTCCGAAGCGGTTCCGCAGCTCGCGTCCGAGAAAGATATTGGCCGCGACCGAGAGGGGGCCGACCAGATTCAGTTCCTGGTGGATGATGCTCACGCCGGCCCGCTCGGCGTCGCGCGTGCCGGCAAACCTCCGGCCGACGCCGGCGATGACGAGCTCCCCCTCGTAGTCGGGGATCACCCCCGACACGATCTTCATCAGCGTGCTCTTGCCGGCCCCGTTTTCGCCGACGATGGCGTGCAACTCGCCGCGGGCAATCGTCAACGAGACATCCTCAAGCGCCACCACGCCGGGGTAGCGTTTGGTGAGGCGGCGCAACTCAACCAGGGCGGGGGTATCGGCCATTTCCCACCCTAGAAAGGATTGACGTTGCGCCGGCGCTCGGCAAAGCGGGCGACGATCACGCCAACGACCACGGCGAATCCGATGGTCGCGCCGGTCGAGCGCCCGACCAGTAACATGCCGAGAACCATGGCCGTGAGAGCCAGCGTCGCCCCGGCGACGATTCCCAGCGAGCCGCTGAAGAATCCGCGCCGCGCGGCCCCCGGCTGGCGGAGCTGATTGAGCGCGACCGCCACGACGACCAGGAGCCCGACGATCATCCCCTCGTAGACGTCGGCCTGCGCCTTGATCAACTTGGCGACGCTGTCGATCACAACGCGGAGAAAGAGCACCCCCAGCACGACGCCCGGCATGGTGCCGACGCCCCCCTGCAGGCTGCATCCGCCCACCACGGCAGCCGCGATGGCGTTGAGCTCGTAGCCGCGTCCCAGGGTCTGGGGGTCGGCCACGGCCTGATCGCCGATGTAAAGGATCCCGGCCAGCGAGGCGCTCGTCGCGCTCAGCACGTAGGCAAGCCACTTGAGACGGTCGGTGCGAATGCCGCTGAGTCGCGCGGCCGCTTCGTTACCGCCGAGCGCATAGAAATGCCGCCCCACGACCGTGCGGCTCATCAAGAGCCAGGCCGCGGCCGCCAGCAGCAAAAACAGAACGGCGGGGATCCAGACCGACGTGGCGAGGTAGCGAAACTGGGCGTCGGCGACCTGAATTTGCGTACTCTGGTTGACTCCTTCGACCAGCAGTCGCCCGAAGCTGCGCAGGCCCACGAGCGTGGCCAGCGTAGCCACGAACGGCGGCAAGCCGATCACCGTGATCAGCCAGGCATGGAGGCTGCCGATCAGAACGCCGGTCGCCAGCGTTCCCGCGATCGCGGCGGCTATGACCCATGTGCCCAGCGGCTGGTAGCTGCGCATCTCCTCCGGGGCGAGCAGCATCATCAGCGAAGCGCAGACCGTCCCGCTGAAGGCGATCACCGATCCGCTCGAGAGATCGATGCCGCCGGCAATGATCACGATCGCGGTCCCGAGCGAGAAGATACCCAGCAGCGACGTCTGCCGAATGATGTCGACGGCGCTCACCCAGGGATCGTTCCAATAGAGATGCCGGGCGTCGAAGACGCTGGTAAGCGCCAGGACGGCGAGAATCGTGCCGGCGAGCAGAACTTCATGTCGCCGCGCCAGCCAGGCGAATCGCGAGCGCAACCATGGCGGCGAGTCGGCGGCGGCGTTCATGATCCGGTCAGGCCGAACTTGTTGAGCCACTCACGAAACTCGCTAAGCTTCAGGAATTGCGTCTTGGCCTCGAACATCTCGGCCTGCAGCGGCGAGCCTTCGTCGGGCACGACGACTTTCAGCCCCGTGTCGTAAAGATCGCCCCCCGGCTGCCCCAGCTGCGGCAGCAATTCGGAGATCGTGGCCTGATCCTTCTCCCGCAGGGCTTTCATCAACCGGACCCCCTGGTAGCCCATCTCGAAGGGGTTCTGCACCACCATGGCGTCGACGTTCCCGGCCTGCATCGCCTCGATGGCCAGCGGCTCGGCGTCGAAGGCGACGACCGTGATCTTGTCGCGGACGTTCATCTCTTTGACGATGTCGACGATTGCCGGGGCATTGTACGACCAGATCCCCACTAGAACGTTCAGATCCGGATGATTGCGGATTGCATTGCGGACATTATCGCGGGCTTTGGAGCGATCGTTCTCGTCCCCCATCCGGTCAAGTTCCTTGAACTTGTCGCCGACGCCTCGCTGAAAGCCATCCATGCGCTCGATGGCGTTCTGCGCGCCGGTCCGGCCGACGAACTGCACGTAAGCGCCGCCGTCGGGGCGAATGTTCTTGGCGGTGATCCCCAGGGCGCGGCCGCCGGCCAGGTTATCGGTGCCGACGAACGCGGCCCGCGCGTCGGCAAACTGCGTGCGGTCGAGATCCGAATCCAGCGTGATGACGGCGACGCCCTGAGCGCGGAGTTTTTTCAGCTCGTCGGCGATCGCCGGATTGGCGGCGTCGGTCACCGAAATCGCCACGCCCGCGATATCGGATTGCGTGCTGAATTGGCGGAGCTTGTCGATCTGCCCCTTGGGGGTGGCGTCGTTGGTTTCGAGGACAGCTTTGACATGGAGGTCCTCGCCGGCCTTCTTGAGTCCATGCCCTACGGCATCCCAGAACGGCGAGTTGCCGTTCATCAGCACGATGTAGCGCGGCTCCTCGGTCGTTGGCGCGCTCGACGAGCAGCCGCTGAGCGCAGCCAGACAGAGCACGAACGACGCCAGGACGCCGACGGTCGACAAGCGGCGCGTCGACCGAGTTCCAGACGCGAGCCCGGCTAAGGTGCGGGACAGGGCAACGCAGCGCGCACGCATTAACACATCCCCCAACATCACGTGATCAACCCAGGCTGGCTCGCACGGCCGTGCCGGTCGGCTGGCCGAACCGCCTAGCCCGAGCCGAGAGGCTCGCCGGTGGGTTCGGGCTGCGCTTCGCCGGCCGGGGCCCCTGCGGCCGGAGCGGCGGTTTCCGCTGCGGGCTTCGTCTCGGCCGGTTTGCAACCCTGCAGCCAGACGGCCGAACCGAGCAGTAACCCCAGGCACGCACACAACTTGCAAGAACGCATCAACTTGCTCCTCAAAATCGCTCGACGGACCAAAGCCAAAATTCTAAAACGCCCGCCGAGGGCGTGCAAGTGTGTGCCGCGAAAGTCGTTGCGGCGTGGTCCGACGCCCCTGACCGGGACCGGTAGTGTGGGAAATGTGCGGGCGATCTGCCGCCGCGCTTGCCGAAACGGACCCCGCACGGGCATTAACTCCGATACAACCCTCAGACCCCATCCAGCAACCGCGCAGCATGCGAGTTTCATGGCAACGACTGTCGACCGTCGCCCGCTAGCGACGACGCGCGGAGCGACCTCCGCCCCCGCTTGCGAGCGGATTGGATCGTGGCACCTCACGCATCGCATCGCTTCGGGCCCCGCTTGCGACGTTTATCAAGCGCGGCCGGTAGAGGCCCTGCCCGGCACGCCCCCCGGCTACGCGCTGAAAGTGCTTCGCGCCGAGTGGAACGAACGGCCTGAAGCGCTCGCCTTGGTTCAGCGCGAGGCGCTTGTGGGTCGAACCGTGTCGCACCGCCACCTTGTGGCCGTGCTAGGCGCGCAGTTGGATCGTCCGCCGTACTACGTCGTCACACCGTGGCTCGAAGGGGCCACCCTTGCCGCGCATCTGGCCGGAGGGAACTTGCCCCCCCTGGCCGTCGCGCTCTGGATCGTCCGGCAAGCGGCCGAGGCGCTCGACGCACTCGACCGCACCGGCTGGACGCACGGCGATCTCAAGCCGGCCAACCTGTTGCTCTCGCCGCGACTCCACGTCACGTTGCTCGACCTGGGGTTTGCCCGGCGCAAAGACGAATCGGGCTCGGCCGCCGACCGTTTCGGCCTGGGAACTCCCAGCTACTTGGCGCCGGAGGCGGTGACTTCACAGCTACAAACCGACATTCGGTCCGATCTCTACAGCCTCGGAGCGATTCTCTTCGAGCTGCTGACGGGACGGCCGCCCTTCGCGGGAAACTCACTGGCGGAGCTGGTCACGGCCCAGCGGAGCGAAGCGCCGCCGCGATTGCGTGCGCTGCGGCCGACGCTTCCGAGCGAAGTGGCCGACCTGGTGCAGGCCCTGCTGGCCAAGGATCCGCTGCGCCGACCGCAGACTCCGCGCGAGTTGGTGCGCCAATTGGTGCGGCTGGAAGTCGACGCGCTCGGCGCGCGGTTCTAGCCCGGGGGCTGCAGCCCCTGGTAGCTCAGGTCGAGCAGTTCCATCGGGTGCGCGATCCACAAGCGGGCGTGGTCCTCGCGCGCCTGCCGCATGATTTGCAGCAGGCAACCGGCATTGGCCGTCAGCACCAGTTCGGCCTCGGTGTTGCGAATGTTCGCGAGCTTGCGCTGCGCCAGTCGCCCTGCCATCTCGGGCTGGGTGAGATTGTAGGTCCCGGCCGCGCCGCAGCAGATTTCCGTTTCGTTGAGCTCGACCAGGTCGAGCCCCGGAATCTGCGCGAGCATCTTCCGCGGCGCTTCGCGCACTTTCTGGGCGTGCCCCAGATGGCAGGCGTCGTGATACGTCGCGCGCCGGCGAATCTCGCCGGTCGGCGGAATCAAGCCGAGCTGGTCGAGGAATTCGTGCACGTCGCGCACCTGCCCGGCGAACTCGGCACGCTCGTTCTGTCGACCATCGTGCCAGTGGTGGCCGTAATCCTTGAGCATGGCGCCGCAGCCGGCCACGTTGACGAGCACGGCGTCGACCTGGTGCCGGGCAAACGCCGCCAGGTTCTGGTCGGCGAAATCCCGGGCCGGATCGCTATTGCCGGCGTGATAGTGGATCGCACCGCAGCACACCTGGTCGCGCGGAACGATCACGTCGCAGCCGTTTTGCTGCAACACCCGCACGGTGGCCCAATGCGTGCCGCGAAACATCGCGTCGGCCACGCAGCCGGTAAAGAGCGCCACGCGGGCGCGTCGCCGGCCGATGGCCGGTAGCACCTCGGGGAGCTGCGCGTTCTCGCGCTGGCGGGGAGGCAGCATCCGCGCGAGCTGGCGCAGGCGCGACGGCAAGAGCCGCAGCATTCCCAGGCGATCCAGCAAAGGCAGCACCCCGGTCGCCTGCGCGATCCGCCCCGGCCAGACGGCCCAGCGCATCCGCTCGGGGTAGGGGAACAGCCCAAAGAGGATCCAGCGGTGAAACCAGTCAAACGTTGGTTTCGCATCTTGACCGGCCTGTTCCATAGCCACGCGGAACGGCTCGATCAACCGGCCGTATTGCACGCCCGACGGACAGGCCGTCTCGCAAGCGCGGCAATCGAGGCAGAGCTCGAGGTGGTTGCGGACCTCGTCGCTGAGCGGCAGGCGGCCATCGGTGACTGAACGCATCAGATAGATGCGCCCGCGGGGGCTGTCGTTCTCGTCGCCCAATTCCAGGTAGGTCGGACACGAGGCCGTACACAGCCCGCAATGCACGCAATCGAGGAAGTACTGATAGTCGATTCCAGCGCCGGGGTTCGGAGCCCCCTCAGCGACCGGCGCGCGCGACGCGGCGGCGGCCTCGTGCTGCGCCGGCGCCGGCTGCGGCTGATCGGTGGCCGATTCGGCCACGGCAGCCGCCAACGGCGGCGACAAGGCGTCGGCCGTATCGGGTTCGCCGGGCGAGATGGGTGTGGACGATTCGCTCATAGCACCGGAAAAATAAAGCGCCCCGGGTTCAGGATACCGCGCGGATCGAACTGCTGCTTCACCGAGAGCATCTGCGGCAGGTCGCTCCGCGCCGGCCCCCAGATCAGTTGCCGCGTGATTTCGACCCCCGGACCGGCATGCAGGACCACAACGCTGCCCCGGGCCGCGGTCGCAGCCGGTTGCAAGCGTTTGATGACCGCGCCGGCGATCTCCGAAGGCGACAAGCCCGCGAGGCGGACGATGACAATCCCACTGGCCGCGTGGGCCTGGATCGAGGCTTGCGTATCCAGGCGGCGCGCCAGCTCGACAAAGGATGTCACCGCGCTGGGGAGCAGGTTGGCCTTGAGTACGGCAGGGCCTTCGCGGGCGGCCGCAAACTCGGTCAGACTGTTCCACGCCGGAGGGGTCGCGTCGGGCGACAGCGCGTAGGACGATTCGACGCCGAGCTGCCGCCACTCGCGGGCGAGTTCCGCGACCATCCAGGCGACTTCGGCTTCGGTTCCCTCAAGCCCAACGACCAGCCGCGCCACGCTGCCCGGCGCCACGGAACCCAACTGCGGGTGGTCGTCCCAGTGCGGACCCGCGAGCAATTCGACGGCGGTCGGGGTGGTGCGCGATTGCCCAAGCGCGGCGAGCAGCTTCTCGGCGTGAACGAGATCGCTCACATCGCCGACGACCAGCACCGAGGCCCGTGGGCGAGGCTTGACCTTCAGCGTGACTTGCGTGATCACGCCGAGCGTGCCCAGCGAGCCGGTGAGCAGCTTGCAGAAATCGTAGCCGGCGACGTTCTTGACAACGCGGCCACCGCCGTGAAAGAGGGTCCCGCGACCGTCGACGGCCGAGATGCCGATCACGTAGTCGCGAATGGTTCCCTGGCCGAAGCGTCGCGGTCCGCTGGCATTCGTGGCGATGACGCCTCCCAGCGTGGCCCGCTGGGGTTCGGCCGCTTCGATCGGCAGCCATTGCCCTTCGGCGGCGAGCCGCTGTGCCAGGTCGGCCATCGTGATGCCCGCCTCGACCGTGACGGTCATATCGCGGGCCGGGTAATCCACCACCCGCTGGAGCCCGGCGAGTGAGAGCCCGAGGCCGGCACTGCGGCCGGGGAGGCCGTAATCGAGCGCGGTCTCGCCCCCCAGCGGGTAGAGGGGAGTGGCGTGCTCGCAGGCTATGCGCACAACGCTGGCCAGCTCGGCCTGGTCGGCCGGCGTGCGCGTTTCGTTCAGCGGTAGGTTGTGC
>JAEUIK010000118.1 GCA_016793185.1 Planctomycetaceae bacterium
GCCCAGTGCAGGCCGCACTGCTCGCGACTTAGGCGGCGTGCGTCGTTGCTTCCGTCACAACCGCTGCAGTCTCCGCCACGCCCTGGGCTCGCAGCGGGTTTCTTGTCTTGCTTTCGCCACAGAGGGCGAATTCGGGTCTAGAGTTTCCCAGATCCGCAGACTGCGAAAAGTGGCCGCAGCTTGCGCAGTCGACGCTCGCGCAAGACTCGACTGCCAGCAAGCTGTCGCCCGGCGCAGTCAACGTAGTCGCTACGTTCGCCACGCTAGCGCACAAAACCGTGGCCGAGTCCGTAGCGGGTGATTGACAGATTTTTTCGAGACGGCTCTAAAGAATTGCTGGCCTCGAACCGACATCGACGGGGATTATTCAGATGAACGCGACCGTGCTGCGAAGGCTCATGATTGCGGGCGCTGTGGGAACGGGCTTCCTGGCGCAACCGAGCGAGAGCTACGCGATCTTCAGTTGGTTCAAGAGCTGCTGCCAGCCGGCCACGCCCTGTGCCGCCCCCGTGCAAGTGGCGCAATACGTGCCTCAAACCTCGTATCGCACCCAATATGTGAACGTCCCGGTGACGACCTACAAGCCGGTGTCGAGCTGCGGTCCGTGCGGCAACACGCAGGTCAGCTACATGCCGGTGACGACTTATCAGACGCAGGCCCAGCTTGTGCCGTATACGTCGTACCGGATCGTCTACTCCAACGTCGTGGCCGCCCAGCCCGTTGTCGCCAACTACGCCGTGGCGGTGCAACCTGCGGTGGCGCAGCCGGTCGTAGCGAACTACGCCGCGCCCGTCTCGACCACCGTGCCAGCGACGCCCGTGGCTCAGGCAAGCTGCTGCGGCGGCGGTAGCGCCCCGGCTGCGGCGTCGACCTACTATCGCGCCCCGACCACGACCTATTACGGCGGTAGCGCCACTGGCTACAGCGCCTACTCGGCTCCCGTGTACAACGGTGCGGGCTTTGGTCCCCCTTCGGCCGGGATGCCGGTCGGCAACTCGACGGGCAATGTGATGCAGAGCGCGACGACCGGCTCGTCGCTGACGGGCGTGGCCCCGACGCTTTCGCCCGGCAGTCCGTTCGCCAATGGCACACAACTCGGCGCGCCGACGGTTCCGATGCCGGCCCAGCCGATGTACAACGGCACGATCACGGCTCCCGCAGCGGCCCAGCCGATGCCGAGTCAACCGATGTCGCCGAGCCCGTCGGCCCCCGCTCCGGGCGGCGTTCCAATGGGTGGCGCTTCGCGGACGTATGCCGAAGAGTCGCCGCAGAATGGCACTAGCGGGACGAATGGCGCCGCCAAGCCGGTGGTGCCGAACGACCATCGGACGCTGCCGCCGGAGTCGGCGGCTCCCATCACGCCGATCCCGCACGAGGATTCGAACGGAACTTCCGCCGATCCGACATCGGGCCCGTCGATCGTCCCCCCCTCGTCGCGGACGACCCAGTCCACCGACGGGCGGACGTGGGCTTATCGCCGGTTGAGCTATCTGCCGGGCGAGACCGCCGCGCGCGACATCCAGCGGATCCCGGCGACCGTCGCCGCGCCGCTTCCCGCTACGACGAGCGACGGCTGGCGTCCGTCGAGTCGGTAGGGGGTTGGTCCTCGCGACTTTCTTGCGAACGCATTCTGCAGAACTGCAAAGCCCAGGGAGT
>JAEUIK010000128.1 GCA_016793185.1 Planctomycetaceae bacterium
GCTTAGTGCGGCAGCGTGGTCCCGGCCTCGCTGGCAGCGGGAGTGTAGACCGCCGGCGCGTCGGCCGGGGCCGCGTGCGGATTCGCCACGTAGTTGGCCGGCGCTACGGCCGAGCCCGTCGAACTGGTCCGCGTCGGCGCCGGCGTGGTCGAGGTCGGCGGAGCGTAGTAGTCGCCGGTCGAACCGGGACGATACCGCGAGCCGGTCGGGCTCGGCGTGTACGCTCCGGCCGGGGTCTGATAGGGCGTCGTCCCCACCGGCTGATACCCGTTGGCCCCTGGCGTGTAGCCAGTGGCACCGGGCTGGAAACCCGAAGGCTCGTTGTACTGTCCGGCGGTCGTCGAAGCGGCCGCGGCGTCATACCCGGCAGCAGGCGCGCCAGTGGTGGGGAGTCCGTAACGATCGGTGGAGGGCTGAGCCGGGGCGGCTTCGTAAGCTCCGGCGGGGGCCGCCGGCGTCGCCGCATAACGGCTGTCGGCCATCTGGGCTTCGGGATAGCTGATTTGCGGCATCGGCGGATTGGCCGGCAAGGCGGCCGCCGCCTGGGCATCGTAACCCTGGGGGGCCTGTCCCGGTTCAACAGCGCCGTAACCCGGCTGCGCGTAGCCCGTCGCGGGTGCGGCGGCGGCAACGGCGGCGTCCTGGCGGGCGTAAGCCGGGTTGTAGTACTCGTTGGTCACGCCGGCCGCGGCCGGATCGCCGTAGGCGCCGGGCACAGCAGCCTGCTGTGCGTAGCCGGTGGGCTGGCTCGGCGGATAACCGGTCCCCTGAGCCATGGCTCCAGGTTGGGTCTGCGAATCATACAGACCGGTGCTAGCCGTTGGCGCACCGTAGCTGGTGGGGGCCGTGTAGCCGACGCCGTTCGGATTCTGGGCGTAGGCGTCCGTGGGCGTGCCACTGTAGTAGTTCTGCGGATAGCTAGCGCCGGGCTGCGGCGCCTGGGCCATCTGCGAAGGAAGTTGCGGGGCCTGGGGCTGAGCGTTCGCAGCCACGGCCGTTTCGGCCGCCGGCGTCGACTTGCTCCAGGGCCAGTGCCAGCCGGGACGCGACGAGGCGTAGCCTCCCCCCGCGCCGCTCGAACAGCCGGTCGCGGCCAAGAGGCCCAAGCCGAGCAGGGTGAATCTCGCCGCAATAGCTCGCATGGTGTGCGCTCCCGCTTGAGAACGAGCCCTCGGGAGCGTCCCGGCGGAAGCGGGGGCATCCTTGCCCCCAACCGCCGGTGTCCTCCTCCCTGAGGACGTCAACTGAATTGGATGGTGTCAGACGAACGTGGTCGCGCGGCAACCTCCGCCGCGCACGGCCTCGTCGAGATTGTCACTTATTCGGAATCTACGCAGCGCGGAATCCATTCAAAACGCAAACTTTACCAGGCGCGGGCACACCGCTAGCCGCGAACGGGCGAGAAATGTCGAGGCGGGATTATAGAAAGCGCCCCCAACCGGTCAACGGCAGTCTCGCCCGGCGCGGCCGGCATCTGCTAGCAGCGGCCGGACGCACCGCAGACGTGCGCGACGCAATCCCTCGGGTCGCCCCCCGCGCAACAAAAAAGGTTGCGGCGGATGCTAGCACCCGCCGCAACCTGTGGAGAACGATTCGCTCGGCGATCGCTTAGCCCTTCAGGGCCTGCGTGTAAACCTCGCCGACCTTCTTCCAGTTGATGACGCTCCAGATCGCCTCGAGGTATTCCGGACGGCGATTCTGGTACTTCAGGTAGTAGGCGTGCTCCCAGACGTCGATGCCGAGAATCGGCTTGTTGCCGGCCATGAGCGGGCTGTCCTGATTCGGGGTGCTCTCGATGAAGAGCTTGCCCGACTTGTCGAGCGAAACCCAGGCCCAGCCGCTGCCGAAGCGACCGGCGCCAGCCGCGTTCATGTCGGCCTTGAGCTTGTCGAGTCCGCCGAGCTGCGAATTGATGGCGGTCAGCAGTTCGCCGGCCGGCTCGCACTTCTGGCTCACCGGGCAGAGGAGCGTCCAGAACAACGAGTGATTGGCATGGCCGCCGCCGTTGTTGCGGACGGCGGTGCGGATCTTCTCCGGCACGGCATCCAGATTCTTGATCAGGTCCTCGACGCTCTTGCTGCCGAGGTCGGTCCCTTCCAGGGCCTTGTTGAGGTTGTTCACGTACGCGGCGTGATGCTTGTCGTGATGGATTTCCATCGTCTTGGCATCGATGGCGGGTTCCAACGCGTCAAAGGCGTACGGCAGTGGTGGAAGCGTGTAGGCCATGATTGGTTCCTTTATGCGGCGAAAGAAACAGCTCGACCCGGCGGCGCGATCCTGCAAGTCTCGCGCCGGCCTGCGCGAGACCGCCCTGGAATCTTGCCGGGCTGTGCCACCTCGCGCGTTTCGATGTCACCCTGGGGTGGATTCCCCGGCAACATACCCGATGCCCTGGGGAGTGGCAATGAGCCGCGCGGGGGCGCTTCCGAGCCGGTCGCGGGGAGGGAGGGATCGTCCTGGCAACTTCACGCGCGGCGGTGGTTCCCCCGCAGCCGCATCGCAAGCTAGGATGGGGCTGGCGACTCGCCGCTGGCGGGACGCATTTGCCCCACGCTCACCCTCAGGCACATCCGGCGTTGTTGATCGGCCCTGTCTTCTCCCGAGAAGTTGCGACGGCGCCGCGCCGGTTTCGCTTCTATCTGTTCCGCGCAGGGTATCCCCTGGCGCTGTTGGTGCTGATGTGCACGGCCTGGCAGGTGCTGGTCGGCACGCGCACTGTCCAGGGAGTTGGCGAATACGCCCGCTTCGGAGCGATCCTGTTTCAGATTCTCGCCCCGCTGCAGCTCACGGTCGTACTCTTTGCCTCGGCGCTGCTGGCCGCCAGCGCCGTGGCCCGCGAGAAAGACCGCCGCACCTTCGACCTGCTGCTGCTCACCAACCTGACCAATCCCGAGCTGGTGCTGGGCAAGCTGCTGGCCAGCGTGCTCAATGTGCTGTTGATGATTGGCGCTTCGATTCCGCTCTTCCTGCTTTCGATGTTGTTTGGCGGGGTCTCGGCCGAGCAGGTGCTTCGCGCCCTGGCAGTCACGCTGGCAAGCGCTCTGGCGGCCGGGAGCCTCGGTTCCACGCTGGCGCTGTGGCGCGATAAGACCTTTCAGACGTTGGCGCTAACCGCCCTGGTCCTGGTCTTCTGGCTCGCCCTCGGCGAGCTCATTCGTTCGGCTCCCCCTGGCGCCGCGGGCCTCGCCGGGATCCCGCTCGAGTCGTGGGGAATTGCCGCGAGCCCCTGGCGGGCGATTCTCGCCGCCAGCGAACCTGTCCCCGCCACGCTGCGCGACGGGCTCGACGCCGTCGTCGGGTTCATCGCGGTGGCGACGTCGCTGGCGGTGCTGTTGAACCTGCTGAGCGTGTGGCGCGTCCGGAGATGGAACCCGTCGGGCGAAATCTACGAACAGCGCGACGAAGGGGAGAATCGCGAAAGCATCTGGGGCGCCGAGCATGACCTGGCTGCCGAAGAGCGCGTCGCCACGCTAGTCGTGCCTGAGCCAACACCCCAGCACGCGCGTCCCCGGCCAGCCGAGCCCACGCGTCCGGTCTGGGACAATCCGATCCTCTGGCGCGAAATCCGCACCCGCGCTTATGGCCGCCGCACCTACCTGCTGCGGATCGCTTATCTGGCGCTGGCCGCGCTGGTTGCTTTTGCGCTGTATCGACTGGGACAGAGCGATGGCGGCGTGACCCGGCTCGGAGCCAGCCTGGCGCTGATTCCCCTCTTGCTGCTGAGCCTGGTGCTGGTCAATGCGCTGGCCGTGACGTCGCTCACCAACGAGCGCGACGGCCGGGCCCTCGACCTCTTACTCGTCACCGATCTGACCCCGCACGAGTTCATCTTTGGCAAGCTGGGAGGGATCTTCTACAACACCAAAGAGATCGTCCTGATCCCCTTGCTCCTCTGCGTCGCCCTGGCCTGGCAGGGAGCGATCGGAGTCGAGAATCTGATCTACCTGGTGACCGGGCTCTTGGTGCTGTTCTTCTTCGTGGCGATGCTCGGCATCCACGCGGGCATGGCCTACGAGAACTCGCAAAGCGCCATCGGCACCAGCCTGGGAACGGTGTTCTTCCTGTTCCTGGGCGTCGCCACCTGCATTCGCATCATGGTGGCCTTCAGCGGCTCGTTCGAGGTGCAGCTGCAGCCGTTCCTGGCCTTCATGGTCGGCGGCGGCGTGGGACTGTTCCTGGCGCTGGGAGGCAGGAATCCCTCGACGGCCATCCTGATCGCGTCGCTGCTTTGCCCGTTTGCGACGTTTTACGCGATCACCAGCTTCATGGTCGGACAGCCGCTCACCGTCTTCCTGGTGATTACGGCCATGTACGGCTTCACGACGCTGGCGCTGCTGATTCCCGCCCTGTACGAGTTCGATGTGGCCACGGGCCGGACCAGCGGCGACGGAGCTTGATCGTCGCGGGCGTGGCTGCGCTCGCGGTGCGTGGGTCCTGAGGCGTTGCGCGGAGAGCAGGTTTACTGGTGGTAGCCCAGACTGCGCACGACGTCGAGCAGTTCTTCGTACGAGATGAAACGGCGGCGATGCCGCAGCTTGTAGCCGTCGACGGCTTCGGCCAATTGCCGCGCCTCGGGCGTGAGGCCGTTGTACGAATCCGAGAACTGCCGATGCTCGCGGCCGCTATACGCGTCGCCCGACCGATATTGGCGGCGATCGACGAACGGAGCGGCCGTGCCTTGTTCCATGAGTTCCATAGTCATTACCAGCTTCCCTTTGCTTCGAGCCTGCGCAGCAGTGATCCGCTCGGGGCAGCAGCCGGACCGGCAGGGGTGCGGCACGCGGCGAGCGGGATATTTGAACTATAGGACGGGATCCAGGGCTCGCGCCGGGGTCGGACCGGCAGCGCGCCGGAACGTCGCGCTCTCCAACCGATCGAATGTGCGCCCCGGGGACCGGTTGTGTCGCTGGTAGCGATTCTGCTGAGAGTCCCCGCCCGGTGGCCCCGGGTAACGACGCCCGGCGGCTTTGACTTGCGCGTCGCGGCGGCGACTAACGCGGGGCCGCCATGGGACGCTGGGCGACGTCGATCCGTTCGAGCAACTGTCGGCTCGGAGCATGCCCGGGATCCATCGCCAGCGCCTCATGCAAGGCATGCCGGGCGGCCTCGGGTTGTTGCGCGAGGTACAAGGTCTCGCCCGCGCGGAACGCCAGTTCCGGATTCGCCCCACCCCGGTCGCTGGCAGCTCGATAGGCCAGGAGCGCGTCCTCGTAGCGTCCCAGGGCCGAATACGCCAGTCCCGACAGATAGAGCACCTGCGGCGGCTCGGCGCCGGGTGCATAGGTCTGGGCCACGCTTTGCAGGCTCATCAGGGCCCGTTGCGGTTCACCCAGCTGGCGATAGATCTCGGCGATTTCCAACAGCACTTCCGACTGAGCGGTCTCGCAGCTCAGGGCGCGGTGCAGGTCGGCAAGCGCCTCCGTCAACTCGCCCGCCTGCTGCTCGATGTGCGCGCGCACGACCCAACCGCTCGCAAGATGCGGATCGAGATCGATGGCTCGATCGGCTTCGGCGCGGGCTTCGGCCAGCAGGCTCCGCGCGAGCTTCATTTCGGCCAGGCGGACATGCAAGGTAGCGTCCTGGGGGGCGAGCTCGACCGCCGTTTCGAGTTGTGCGAACGCGCCGTTGATGTCGCCTTTGTGCCAGAGCGCTTCGGCGTAATAGCGCCGCGCTTCGGGGCAGGCCGAACAGACGTCGACCGCCTGCGACAGGAGCGTCTCGGCCGACGACCAGTTCTGCTGTTCGATCGCTGTGATGCCGCGCTGTGCCAGATCGCGCGAGGCCACCAGCGAGCGCGGATCCGGGCCGTTGCGGTTGACCAGCGCGCAGCCGGAAGCCGAGGCGAATCCGAGCGCGAGCAGCAGCGCCGCGCCGCGGAGCCGGACTGCGCCGTCGCAATGCCTGGCAGGTGCCGCCGTCATGGGTCGATTAACCCTCGCACTTCGTGCCGGACGAGAGAGGCCAACGAGCGCGCAATATCGAATCCGAACCTACCCACACTCGAGAAGGGGTGGAGATGCTAGCGGCCGCCGCCCCGCGAGGCAAGGTCGGTCGCAAGCCCCCCGCCCCAATTGACTTGGGGCCCCCGCAGCGCAAAACTTCTGCTAGCAATCGGCCGACGCGGACGACGGGTCCGCGCGACTCAACTCCCCTCCTCCGCGGCCCGGGAAACCTCTGACCCGGGCAATGGAATATCGGACAACCACACCGCCATGCCGCAGACCTATCAGAAATTGGGGCTTCAATTTCAGTATCCCGACAACTGGACCATTGACGAGGAGGACGCCCTGGCGGGAAACGCGACCGTGTCGGTCCAGAGCCCCGAGGGGGGGTTCTGGTCGGTGACCCTGCACCCCGTTGCGGCCGATCTGCCGGAATTGCTCGCAGGCGCGGTCGCGGCCATGCGCGAAGTCTATGAACAACTCGACTCGGAACCGGTCCAGGAGACGATCGGAGTGCACGAGCTCGAGGGATTCGACATGAACTTCTACTGCCTCGACCTGACCAACACCGCCTGTGTCCGCGGGCTGCGCACCCGCCGCGGCACGCTGGTCATCTTCTGGCAGGCCGAGGATCGCGAATACGCCCGCAGCGAACCGATCTTCCAGGCGATGACGATCAGCCTGCTGCGGGCGAGCTGAGCGAATCGCGGCCCGGAAACATCCTCCGCCAAAACGACGACAGCCCAGGGAGTTCCTTCCCTGGGCCGTCGCGGGACGCTGGCTGCTGAGTGAGCGTGCTCACCCGGCGGATTCAGGCCACGGGCTGGGCGGCGGCGAACTGGGCCTCCTCGGTCGAACCGGTCAGGGCCGTCGTCGACGAGCGTCCCTGGGCCACGCACTGGGCTACCTGGTCGAAATAGCCGGTGCCGACGAACCGCTGGTGCTTCGTCGCCCGGTAGTTCGCATCGGCCTCGCAGGCGAATTCGCGCTCTTGCAGCGCCGAGTAGGCGGTCATGCCGCCGGTGCGATAGCCGCGCGCCAGCTCGAACATCGAGAGGTTGAGCGCGTGGAATCCCGCCAGCGTGATGAACTGGAACTTGTAGCCCATCGCGCCCAGCTCGCGCTGGAAGCGGGCGATCGTCGTGTCGTCGAGCTTCTTCTTCCAGTTGAACGAGGGGGAGCAGTTGTAGGCCAAGGGCTTGCCGGGGAACTCGGCGTGAATTCCCTCGGCAAAGCGGCGTGCTTCGTCCAAGTCGGGATGCGACGTCTCGCACCAGAGCAGATCGGCGTAGGGGGCGTACGACAGGCCGCGGTCGATGGCCATCTCGAGGCCGCCGGTAATCCGGTGAAAGCCTTCGGCGGTCCGGTCCCCCTCGATGAAGCGGCGATCGCGCTCGTCGACGTCGCTGGTCATGAGCTGCGCGCTATCGGCGTCGGTGCGGGCGATCAGCACCGTGGGAACGGCCAGCACGTCGGCGGCCAGCCGGGCGGCCGTCAGGGTGCGGACAAACTGGCTGGTGGGGACCAGCACCTTGCCGCCGAGGTGACCGCACTTCTTTTCGCTGGCGAGTTGATCCTCGTAATGGACGGCCGCGGCGCCGGCCTCGATCAGGCTCTTCATCAGCTCGAAAGCGTTGAGGGGCCCGCCGAAGCCCGCCTCGGCATCGGCCACGATCGGCAGGAAGTAGTCGATCTCGTCCCGCCCTTCCGCATGCTGAATCTGGTCGGCGCGGCGCAGCGCGTTGTTGATGCGGCGGACGACGTTGGGGACGCTGTCGGCCGGGTACAGGCTTTGATCGGGGTACATCTGTCCCGCGTTGTTGGCGTCGGCCGCCACCTGCCAGCCGCTGAGGTAGATCGCCTTGAGTCCCGCCTCGGCCATCTGCACGGCCTGGTTGCCGGTCAGCGCTCCCAGGGCGTGGACGTAGGATTCGGTGTTGAGCAGCCGCCAGAATTTCTCCGCGCCCCGCCGGGCCAGGGTGTGCTCGACGTGCAAGCTCCCCCGCAGGCGCTCGACGTCGGCCGGGGTGTAGTCGCGGCGGATGCCATCCCAGCGCGGGTCGCGAGCCCAGCGCTGGGCCATGTCGGAGGTGGTCGGCGGTGCGGTCATGGTGGAGGACTCCCTGCTTCGCATGAGGACGAGATGGATGCCACGGCGGCCGGCACGCGGCTGCGTGCTCGCCGGGGCCAACTCTAGGCAGGGCGTCAATCATTGCACAGAATAATTGTGTCAATGGATTGTATTGATAGCTATTATTAAATGCTGAACATTGACGGGCGCTATAGTTTGCCGCGCCCTGCGTACTTCCCCAATCGCCACTTCCCATGACCAATCCCACGGCCCTCGCCTCGAATCCGCAGTACTACAAACAGAATCGCCTGCAGCAACTCCGCGGGTTCTGCTACGCCGCGCAGGCCGGCAGCGTCTCGAAGGCCGCCGAGCGGATGTTCCTCAGCCAGCCCTCGGTCTCGTTGCAGATCCAGGCTTTGGAGCGCGAGCTCAAATGCACGCTCTTCGAGCGGCGCGGGCCGAAGATCACGCTCACGCCCGACGGCAAGACTCTCTACGAGCTGGCCGCGCCGCTGGTCGAGGAGATCGATACCTTGCACGAAACGTTCGCCGCGCGGCGCGGCGGCGTCGAGACCGGGCGACTCGACATCGCCGCCGGCGAAAGCACCACGCTCTATCTCTTGCCGCGCTTCGTCAAAGAGTTCGTCGCCATCTACCCCGGCATCGAGCTGAAGCTCCATAACGTGACCGGACGCGACGGCCTGGCGATGCTCCGCGCGGACGACGTCGACTTTGCCGTCGGTTCGATGATCGAAACCCGCGAAGATATCGACTACCAGCCGATGTTCTCGTACGAGCCGATGCTGATCGCCGCGCTCGATCACCCGCTGGCCAAAAAGAAGCGCGTCACGATCAAGGACATCGCCCAGCATCAACTCATCCTGCCGCCGCGGCACCTCACCACCTGGCGGGTGATGGACTACGCCTTCCAGCAGCACAATCTCGATTACAACGTCAAGATGGAAGCTGGCGGCTGGGAGGTCATCAAGAAATATGTCGAGCTGGGAATGGGCATCTCGATCGTCACCAGCATCTGCCTGACCGGGAACGAGAAGCTGGTGACGATTCCCGTGAGCCGCTACTTCCCCCGCCGGACGTACGGACTCGTCATGCGCAAAGGAAAGTTCCTCTCACCGCAGGCCGAACGGTTCGTCGCCATCATGCGCGACGCGACCAAGAAAAAGATCAAACACTACGGCAAAGCCGGTATCTCGCCCGAGGAAGAGTGATCGCCGGGCGCGGCGACTCCTCCAAGGACTGACGTCCCCGGCTCGAAGTTGGACGCACCCCCTCTCCCAGCCGTCGCTGCGCTTTGCGCAGGCCCGGTGCCTCACCCCGCTGAACGCATCAAGATTTCCTTGTCGATTAGGCCCGGGCGCGATAGGGTCGTGGGTGGAGCGAGAGGGCTCGGGGCTTACGGGAGTTATTCGCCGGGGAGCACGTCGCGGGGCGGACAGCCGCACCACGACTTCCGTTCCCCCACGCACGCCGGGGAGCACTGCCATGTCACGCGCCAGTCGCCGCGAATTTCTGGCTCAGGTCGGTCAGGGAGTCGTCATCGCCACGGTGGGTTACGGAACCGCCGTCGACATGGGGCTCGCCTCGGGGGGATTGCGGCGCGTGCTCGCTGCCGACGCGCCCCAGCGCCTGCACTTTGGCGCGCGCGAGGCGCTCGTCGCGCTCCTGCAAGAGACCCCGGCCGAATCGACCATCGGCATGCTGGCCGCGCAACTCCGCGCGGGCGTGACGCTCGACGAACTAGTCGCGGCTGCCGCGCTGGCCAACGCCCGCACCTTCGGCGGCGAGGATTACGTCGGTTTCCACACGTTCATGGCGCTGGCGCCGGCCTGGCAGATGTCGCGTCAGCTGCCCGCCGCGCAGGCGGCGCTACCGGTCGCCAAGGTCCTCTACCGCAACGCGAAGCGCATGCAGGAGCATGGCGGCGCCAACCAGGAGATTCTGCACGCGATCGCCGCTACGTCCGCGGCCACGGGTCCGTCGGGCGAAGCGCTCCGCGACGCTGTTCATAACAAGGACATCGCCCGCGCCGAGCAGCTGCTGGCCGCCGCGGCTGCGCAATCACCCGAAGAGGCGTATAACGAATTGTTGCCGCTGGTGGCCGAGGCGGTGGAAGTGCACCGCACGGTGCTGGCCTATCGCGCCTGGGACTTGCTCGACCTGGTGGGGCGCGAGCACGCCACGACGCTCTTGCGGCAGTCGCTGCACTACTCGTGCTCGAACGATGACAAGTATGGCGGCCGGTTCGCCGGCATTCCGGGTCTGCTGGCCCAGCTGCTCGACGAGTACAAGCTCGTCGGCCGCGCGCCGGGCACGCGCCACGCGGACGACGACTGGGTCGAGCGTACGAGCGAAGCCCTGCTCCAATCGTCTCCGGAACAAGGGGCGGACCTCGTGGCCGCCGCGCTCGCCGACGGCATGAGCCGCGACTCGGTCGCCGACGCGATCAGCCTGGCTGCCAACCAGTTGGTGCTCCGCGATCCCGGACGCACCGGTCGGCAGATTCAACCCAACAAGCCCGAGGGAAGCGTCCACGGCGATTCCGTCGGCGTGCACGCCTGCGACTCGATCAACGCCTGGCGCAACATCGCGGCTGTCAGCGACGAGCGCAACAGCGTCGTGAGCCTGATTCTGGCGGGCTGGCAGGCTGCCAATGACGGCAAGCACCGCGGCAGCGACGTCCCGTTGACCGAGCCGCGGCCGCATCTTGCCGAGCTCGAGCAGGTGCAGTCGCGCGAACCAGCACCCCTGCTGGCCGAGCTGGACGACGCGATTCGCCAGCAAGACCAGGCGCGCGCCTGCGCCGTCGTGCATCGCTACGGCCAGCAGAATCACGCGTCCGAGCCGGTTGCCGAGCTGCTGCTCAAGTATGCGATCAGCGAAGATGGCGCACTGCATGCGGAGAAGTACTACCGCACAGCGACGGAAGAATTTTCGCGCAGCCGGCCGAAGTTCCGCTGGCGGCAGCTGGTGGCGCTCGCCCGCGTGACGGCCAGCGAATATGGCCAGCCTGCTCCCGGCATGGACGAAGCTCGCAGAGTGTGGGCCGGCTGAAACGTTCTAATCCCGAGCCCTGGGCCTCAGGCCCGGGGAGACGAACCCTCGTTTGGCGCCCAGGCGCCGCGGCGCGCTCGACGCGGTGCTCTATTCAAGCAGCCCTCTAGCTACGGGCTCCCAGCGTCGCGTCCGTCAGCGCGCCGCGCCAGATGGTCACCCCCTGGCCGCCGAGGATCACGCGGTCGCCGGCGACCTGCACGCGTACTACGCCCCCGCGCGCCGAGGCCTGGTAGCCCGTCATGGCGGGTCGGCCCAACTGCGACTCCCAAAACGGCGCCAGGCAACAGTGTGCTGATCCGGTCACGGGATCTTCGTTGATCCCCGCCCCCGGCGCAAAGAACCTCGAGATGAAATCAAAGCGGGGATCGTCGGAGGCGCTGGTGACGATGATTCCGCGGACGTCGATCGCAGCCAGTCGTCCGAAGTCGGGCTGGAGCGCGCGGACCTCGGCCGCACTCTGGAGCACCAGGAAGTAATCGAACCGCGACTTGCCGACGAAGGTCGGCGCGGCGCCAAGTGCTGCGAGCAGTCCCGCCGGCGGATCGGCAGCCGCGGGGGGTGTCGCGGGAAAGTCGAGCTCGATCTGATCGCCACGCCGCGCGGCTGTGAGCCGGCCGCTCCGCGTGTCGAATTCGATCGTTTGATCGAGCGGCGCGATGCCCGCCTCCCACAAAGTGTGCGCCGCCGCCAGCGTGGCATGCCCGCACAGATCGACTTCCACCGCCGGCGTGAACCAGCGCAGCTCGTAGCCCTGCTCGAGCGGGCGCACATAGGCCGTCTCGGAGAGATTCATCTCGGCCGCGACGGCCTGCAGCCAGGCATCCTCGCGCACCCGGTCAACGAGGCACACCGCCGCCGGGTTGCCGGCAAAGGGACGCGACGTGAAAGCATTGACCTGAAAACAGCGCATGGCGATTTCCAACCTTCGGCCATCTCAACGGGAACGGTCGACTAGACGCGCCGAGCACTTCCGAGGTTCACGCAACGCATCGAATCGGCATGAACCCCACGCGCGGCTCCAGACTTCCGCTCGGCGACCATCGGCGAAAATCTGCGTCATCTGCGGTTCAGTCCGCCTTTTGCATTCCCCTCCGCCGCGCTGCGATTCACCCCCCGCGCTTGATCGTCTGCGCCGCGAATTTGCCGATCTGAGCCATCACCTCCGGCGAGCACCATTGCTCCAGGATCGCCGGGTCGCGCAGCTCGGCATCGCGGCGGGCCGCCTCGATCAGCGGGCGGCGCACCGCCAGCTTGGTCGCCGCGTAGGTCGCCGCCGGAATCGCCGCCAGCTCGTCGGCCACCGCGCAGGCACGCTCCAGCAGCTCGGCCGGCTCGACCAGCTCGTCGACCAGCCCCCGCGCGAGCGCTTCGTCCGGCAGCCAGGTGCGGCCGGTCAGGATCAGCGTCTGAAAATGCTCGGGCGGAGTCGCGAACCGCGCAATCTCCAGCGGCCATGCGGGAAACACCACCCCGACCAGCACCTCCGTCAAACCGACTCGGGCAGGCCCTTGCGCCAGGATGCGCTGATCGCAGGCGAGCATCAGAATCGCGCCGCCGGCGATGGCGTGCCCATTGACCGCGGCCACCAGCGGCTTGGGAAACGTCACGAGTTCTTCGAAGGCCCGTTGCATGAGGGGAACGAACTGGCGGACGTAGTCGGGCCCCCCGGCGACGAGCGCCGGCAAGTCAACCCCCGCCCCGAAGACGCTTCGCTGTCCGGTCAGCACCACCGCGCGCGTCGGGCTTTGCTCGAGCTGCTCGAAGGCCGCGACGAGCGCTTCGATAAACTCCAGATTCAGGGCGTTCCCTTTGCCGCGCTCCATGTGGAGAATCGTGACCGCGCCGCGCTCTTCGAGCCGAATCATGAGCCGATTCCTGCGGTGGAAACCGCGTTTGTCCCCTGAAACCAGAAAACGGCCGCTCCCGGTCCCTCGCGACGGGTTAGCGGCGCCGCGATTGTCGCGCACCACGCGCCGGCGGTCAACGAACGATCCTCGTCGGCGGGTCAGGTCACAGGCCACGGGCAATCAGGCGCCGTGCCCGAGGTTCATCCCCGCAAGTTGCACGCGGGACTCCCGCAGCTATATTGACGTTAGTCGCGACGAGCAGGCCCCGGCCCGGCCGAGTTTCCCACGTCAGGCCGGGCAGTTGCCAAGATCGCGAACCGCGCGAGCGTAGCTCAGTTGGTAGAGCGCTAGCTTCCCAAGCTGGATGTCGAGGGTTCGAGTCCCTTCGCTCGCTTTTTTCAAAGTACGGCCAGACGTTGAGTTTAGCGTACCTGCCGACGGTCGGCAGTGCGGCCAAGTGAGTCCTGCAAAACGGTACATGTACCGTTTTGGCTCCAGGATTCTCTACCGCACTATGCCAAAAACAAACCGACCTCCCGCCTATCGGCAGAAAAAGTCTAGAAATCTTGCTGTTGTCACGATTAACGGTCGCGACCTCTATCTGGGTCGATACGGATCCCCTGAAAGCCGAGTCCGATACGCCGAGCTGATTGCCGCTTGGAGTGCCAAACGAGACTCGCATGGCGAGCCAGTGGCGCCGCCGACCGGCGAATCTGCGCCGCAGGGCGTAACTGTGGCCGCAGTGATCCTCCAATACCTCAAACACGCCGAGGTCTACTATCGGAAGAATGGCGAACCTACTGGCGAATTAAGAAACATCATTGCCTCCTTGAAGCCGCTCACAGCGCTGTGCGGCCGCACATTAGCAAGCGATTTTAAGCCGGCAAACCTCGAGTCCGTTCGAGAGCAAATGATCGAGACAGGATTGTCTCGCGGAGTTATCAACAGCCGAGTGAGCAGGATAAAGCGGGCCTTTCGTTGGGCGACCAAAGTTGGTCTTGTCAACGGATCGGTGTACCACGGACTCACCGCCATCGATGGCCTAAAACGTGGTCGATCCGCCGCTCGGGAAACGGAACCAGTAGCGCCTGTAGCCGAAACCGACGTGGCGATAGCTTGTGACCACATGAATCCAACCATTCGCGCGATGGTCCAAGTTCAGCTACTAGCCGCAATGCGACCTCAAGAAATTCGGCTAATGAGAACGCGCGATATTGCCAAGGGCGAAGTTTGGGAGTATCGACCTTCACGCCACAAGACAGAACATCATGGTCATGTGCGTCGGATTGCACTTGGCCCGCGTGCTCAGGCCATTCTGGAGCCATTCCTGAAACCGGATCGTCCCGACGAGTATTTGTTCCGTCCGCTTGATGCAGAGGCCTCTCGACGCGCTGAACTCAGGCGCAAACGAATAACGCCACTAACGCCGAGCCAGCGAGCACGTAGTCGAAAGAAGAGCCCAATACGAACGCCAGGTCAGTTCTATGACAAGAATACCTACAACCGGGCAATCTCCCGCGCCTGCGACAAGGCAAGTGTCGCAAGGTGGCATCCTCACCAGCTTCGGCACACTACCGCGACTAAAATCCGGCGCCAGTTTGGACTTGAGGCGGCCTCGATCGTATTAGGGCATCGCCACGGCGTCGTGACCGAGGTCTATGCTGAGTCCGACTTCGGACGGGCAGTTGCCGTGATGCGAGAGATCGGTTAGGGATGCTCGGGCGTGGCTTCACTGTCCGTCGGCGCCTCAATTTAGGCGCCGAGCCCCAGTGGTGCTTTGTGTGTGAACTGGGTGCGAGAATTCACTTCGGCGCGCTGCTTTTTGACCATCAATTTGGACCGAAGCTGACCCGTCTCAAGAGCATCCAGAGCGACTCGGAATGCCCTGCTCTGCAGTGCAAGGTCGAAGATTAGTTGCTGCACGTTCAATCACGACGGCTGGGCGTTTTAGAATTCCCAACCACCCGATACCAGCGAACGGACAATCGGGAGTATTTGCGAACGTCCATTAGACAAGTAGACTGGACGCCAGCTTGGGTTTTCCGAGCGAACAAAGCCAAATGACAATTACCAAGGAGCTTCGACAGCCGGTATCGGCTGATGAACACAATTCGTGACGCGTGTGCGTCAAGTTCTTGCTTCCCAACAAACGACCAACTTGAGCCTTCCGGCTCATGACCAAAGAAGCAGTACTTGGACCCACGCTCCCGCAAGGGAGCGTCGGGCCTTGTGCTGTTCTTTGGTGCCCCTTGGTCGGGGTGTTGGGAGCGGTCTCGGTTCCGACGCTCCTCTTTTTGTGGGGTATCAAATGCTGCTTCGTGATTATGCCTTCAAGAGCGACAGACGAAGTGTTCTGTTGATTCGCGTAGGGAAATTAGACCACTGGTACCACCTCTCTCAAGGCCGTCGCCAATGGGCACTGAGAACATTCACTAGCGGTATTGCAACTCCGATCTACTACTCTCCTGATCTTGCCAACTATGAACCTCAAGTGGTCGATGAAGTCCACCAGTTCACCCTCGACGCGATCTTCAATCTGACCGGAATTCGACTCCACGAAGTTCCCGTCGACGATGGAGGTCAGAAGTGGCAGCAAGCCTTGGACCAACTCGCCACGAACCCACCAGGAGGGGGCGGAGCCGAGCCACCAGCTCCAGCTGCCGGCGGCGCCGAACCCGACGAGCACAGAGAGCCTATTCGTCGACAGCACCCTCTTATACCACGTGCGATTCCGCTGACTGACATGCGGTCGCTCTACTACTTGCTAAAGGACTTTAA
>JAEUIK010000135.1 GCA_016793185.1 Planctomycetaceae bacterium
GCGCGATCGCGTCCGTTTGCGACACTCGTTCGATGAGTTTCGCCGCGCCGCCGAACAAACCGCGGCGATGCAGGCGCTGGACGAATACGAGGCGCAAGCCTTGAGTTTGTTGACCAGTCCCGCCGCTGCGCGGGCGTTCGACCTCAATCTCGAACCGCCCGAGGTTCGCGATCGGTACGGGCGGAACTCGTGGGGTCAGCAGTGCCTGATGGCCCGCCGGCTCGTCGAGGCGGGCGTCGAGATCGTCACGACCACGTTCGACGGCCCGCTCTGCGGCCGGGTGGCCAACTGGGACGATCACGCCGTGAACCATCACGTCTTCGACGCGCTACGCTTTCGCGCGCCTTTTTTCGACCAGGCGGTCGCGGCCTTGATCGAAGACATCTATGCGCGGGGCCTCGATCGCCGCGTGCTCGTGGTCGTGACGGGCGAGTTTGGCCGCACGCCGCGCATCTCGTACGTAGCCAGCAGCGGACCCGGCGTGGCCAGCGCCGCGGCGGGAGTCGTTCAGCCCGGGCGCGATCATTGGCCGCAGGCGAATTCGCTGATCTGGGCCGGCGGCGGGATCCGGACAGGCCAAGTGATTGGCGGCACCGATCGGCGCGGCGAAGAAGTCGTCGACCGCCGCGTCGGGCCGCAGGATTTTCTGGCGACCATCTACCGGCACCTGGGCATCGACTACCAGTCGATCACGATCCCCGACCGTGCCGGGCGTCCGACGCCAATCGTGACTGATGGCCAAGCCATACCCGAACTGCTGCCGGTGTCGTAGGCGACGCTTGTCGCTGGGAAGCGGCGAACCCAGCCGTCGCCCGCGTCTTGCCAAGCCCGTCGACTCAGGCCAGCAACTCGCGAATCACGCGGGCTTTGGTCACTTCGTGATCCGTCAGGCTATCCTCCCGTCCGTCGTGCGGATAGGTGAGGCGCACGTGGTCGAGGCCGAGCGCTTCGAGCAGCGTCGCGTGCAGGTCGTGCACGGTGACGACGTCGGTGGTCGCCTTATAGCCAAAGTCATCCGTGGCGCCGTGGGCGTATCCGCCACGGAAGCCGCCGCCGGCGAGCCAGAGCGAAAAGCCGTGTCCGTTGTGGTCGCGCCCGTCGCTCCCTTGCGAGACCGGCAGCCGGCCAAACTCGCCCGCCCACATCACGATAGTCGATTCGAGCAGTCCGCGCCGTTTGAGATCCTTGACCAGCGCGGCGCTCGGCTGATCGGTCCGGGCGCACAGCCCGCGGAGCTTGTCGGCGTTCTTGTCGTGCGTATCCCAAGGCTGGCCGCTCAGGAAGACCTGCACGAAGCGGACTCCCTTTTCGACCAGTCGGCGCGCCAGCAAGCAGCGGCGCCCGTACTCGGCGGTCGCGTCGCGGTCGAGACCGTAGAGCTGTCGGGTCTCTTCGCTCTCATCGGCGAAGTCGAGGACCTCGGGCACGGCCGATTGCATGCGGCCCGCCATTTCGAAGTTGGCGATCCGCGCGGTTAGTTCGTTGTTCTCAGGATGGCGCAGCTGGTGATTCGCGTTGAGCTTTGCCAGCAGCTCCATCTGCCGCGACCGCAGGTCCGGCGTCATCCCCTCGGGCGACTTGAGATTCAGCACCGGCGAAGGGCCGGCGAGAAACGGAGTTCCCTGGTACAGGGCCGGGAGCCAGCCGCTGGTCCAGTTGCGCACCCCGTCGATGGGCAAACCGTCGGGATCTCCTAGCACGACGTAGCTGGGCAGGTCATGATTCTCGGAACCGAGCGCATAAAGCACCCAGGAGCCCCAGGTAGGGCGGCCGAGCTGCGCCTTGCCGTTGTGAATCAGCCGCAGGGCAGCCTCATGATCGACTGTAAACGTCTTCATCGACCGGACGAGCAGCAGATCGTCGATCACTTCGGCCGTATGGGGCAGCAGTTCCGAGAGCTCGATGCCCGACGCGCCGCGCGGGGCGAACTTGAAGGGACTTGCGAGCAGGTTCCCCGCTTGCTTGGCAAAGTGGATGTCAAGCTCGCCGGGGTAGGGCATCCCGTGAAACTTGGTCAGCGTGGGCTTGGGATCGAAGAGATCCATCTGGCTCGGCCCGCCATGCTGAAACAGGCAGATGACCGACTTGGCCTTCGCCGGGCGACGCGAGCCGGGCGAATCAGCGTCCTCGCTCCCCCACAGCCGGCGTGACGACGAACCGAGCAACGACGCCAGCGCCAATCCCCCCAGCGATCCCGCGTATTGCCCCAGGAAGGCCCGGCGATTGAGAGCGGCCCAGGACGCGGCCTCGGCGCGGTGCGTTCCCGTCGCGGTGAATTCGCCCTTATCTTGCTCGTTGGACATCGCGGCGCTCATTCCAAATACAAGAAGGGATTGCTCGCCAAGAGCATCTGACAGCAGGAAGCCCACGCGTCGTCCTGCTCGGTCGCGGCGGCCGACAAGAACTGCTCCACGGCGGTGCGCTCGACGGCCGAGGGACTTCGGCCGGCGCACAGCAGCAATGCCAGATCGATCCGAGCGGAACGATCGGCGCCGGCCTCGCGCGCAATCCGCGCCGCCATCGCCCGCGACCGAGTGATCGTGAACTCCGAGTTGAGCAAGCTCAGCGACTGCAGCGGAATCGTCGAAGTTGCACGGCGGGTGCAATTGGTCACCACGGCCGGCGCATCAAACACCTCCAGAAAGCTCAGGATCTGCGTGCGCCGCTGCTGCAGGTAGATCGAGCGGCGGGCGGCACCCGGCGTCTTTTCGTCGACGACGACATTGCCGTCGGGCAAACGCTTCGTCGGCACATAGGGCCCGCCAAGCGTCGTCTCCAGTTCGCCCGAGGCAGCCAGCATCGCGTCGCGAATCTGGTCCGAATCGAGCCGCCGTAGCGGGGAGCGCCAGAGCAGCTTGTTCTCGGGATCGAGGGCGTAAGCCGGCTCCCGAAGTGCGCTCGATTGCCGGTACACGCTCGAGGTCAGAATTTCGCGGTGGAGGCGTTTCTGACTCCACCCCTCGGTGACGAAACGGTCCGCCAGGTAATCGAGCAGTTCGGGATGACTGGGGGGCGCGCCGGTCAGGCCGAAGTTGTCGGCACTCGCGACAATGCCCGTCCCGAAGTGATGCTGCCAGATGCGATTGACCGTCACCCGGGACAATAGCGGATGCGCCGGATCGGTCAGCCACCGGGCCAACGCCGAGCGGCGCCCGGTACCGCATTGGCCGGCTGTGGCCTCGGCCAATTGATACTCGCGCTGGGGACCGCAGAGAACGGCGGGCACGGCGGGGGGCGCCTCCGCTCCCCGTTCGGCATACAGCCCGCGCACGCGCAAATGGTGTGGCGGCCGGGGGCCAGGAAGATCCGTCAGGATGGCAATCCGTTCGAGTGCCGCCGGCCGCTTACCCTCGAGCTCCTTAACGCTGGCGGCAACGCTCTTGCTCAAGGCGGCAAACTCTGGAAACCGCTTCGCCAGCGACTTGTCGCTGACTTCCAATTGCTTTTCGTAGCCCTGCAGGAGCTGCTTCTGCTCGTCGCTCCGATCGCCCTCGGGCGCGTCGAGCGCGGCGCGAACGGCCGGGCGCGCGTCGTCGGGCAGCCCGGCGACAAGCTCAGCGAGCACCAGCTTCCGCAGCGGGCCCGCGGCGCCGGCCAGGCTCTCGTGCAGCGCGGCTATCCGGCGGTCGATCTCGGCGTTCTGCGCCGCATGCGCGTCGCGCTCGGCGCGGGTGCCGATCGTGGCGACCCGCTCGTTGGGTTTGAGCCACTCGTCGGGGCAATAGGCGGGCGTGAGAATCGCCTGGAAGCCGTAATACTCGCTCTGCGTCAGCGGCTCGAACTTGTGATCGTGGCACCGGGCGCATTGAAATGTCAGCCCCAGCAGGGCCGAGCTCAGGATCTGCACATTGCCTTCAATGACCGTAAAGCGGTCCGCCTGCAGTTCGGCGTCGTTGCCGTCGCTTTCGCCGGTCCCATCCTGTGCGTTGCGGAGAAAGTGGGTGGCCGTCAATAAGTCGATTGCCTCGCCGGTCAGGTCGCCGTCGGGCTGATAGCCGGCCAACTCGTCGCCGGCGATTTGCTCGCGAATGAGTTGATCGAACGGCTTGTCGGCATTCAGCGACCGCACGACGTAATCGCGATAACGATAGGCCAGCGGCCGGTCGCTATCGGCGTTGAAGTAGCCGTTGCTGTCGGCATAGCCGGCGGCGTCGAGCCAGTGTTTGCCCCAGCGCTCGCCGTAGTGCGGCGAAGCGAGATAGCGATCGACCATCTGTTCGTAGGCGTCTGGCGACTCGTCGCTGAGGAACGCGGCGATCTCGGCGACCGTCGGCGGCAATCCCGTCACGTCAAACGCGACCCGCCGCAGCAGCGTGGCGCGGTCCGCCTCGGGCCCGAGCCCCAGCCCTTTCGTCTCGAGCGCTGCCTGCACGTAGCGGTCGATGGCCGTGCGTACCCGGGTCGCGTCGGCCACGTCGGGCAGGGTAGGCTTGACGACCGGTTGAAACGCCCAATGGTCGGATCCGTCGGTCGCCGCAGCGGCGCC
>JAEUIK010000142.1 GCA_016793185.1 Planctomycetaceae bacterium
TCCGGTCTTGAAGTGTCCGGAATCGACGCCGATTGCGCGCGATTCGATCGTCCGCACCGGCGCGACGGAACGCTGCGAGATCGCGCTCGATCCAGGAAACGCCGTGCGATTGGATTGCAACTCGGAAGTCGCGTTGCGCGAAGCGGAAGTTGTCGAGGTCAAGCGGGGACGGATCTGGCTTGGCTGCGACTCGGAGCGTAGCGGCGTCGAGATCCAGGCTGGCGGCGGAACGATCGTCGCGCGCAAGCCGGCGCAGCTGGCCGTCGACTGCCGGCCGGATGCTACGCGGCTGATGGTGATCGATGGCACGGCGCGCGTGCGGACGGTGGAAGGAGCGCGGCAGGTCGACGCGGGCAAGCAGGTGCGGATCGTCCAGGGCAAGGTCGAGGACGATCCCGAGTGGCGCGACGCGCTCGTCGAAACGGCCTGGGTCAACAGCTTGCTAGCGCTGCGCAGAGAGGACCACCCGGAACTCGTCGCGCGTGTCGACCAGTTGCTGGCCAAGATTGGAGCCGTGAAGTTATCGCTGCTCTATGAAGACGAGCTGCGCCGACTCGGGGATGGCGGGGTGCCGCCGCTGCTGGCCTATCTCGATTCGACGCGCGACACGCCGCAGATCGTCCAGCGCGCGACCGCGGCGCGAATCGCGGCCGACGTGTCCGAAACGTCGCGCATTGCCGACCTGATTGCGCTTTTGACCGATCCCCACGCCGAGGTGCGGTTCCACGCCGCACGCGGACTGGAGCGGCTGACTGGCCGGAACCAGGGAATCGATCCACAGGCCTGGCAATCGCAGACCTGGGCCGCGTGCGAGCCGGTCCATCAGAAGTGGATCGACTGGTGGGCCGCGAACCGCGATCGTTATCCGCATGCGCGCCGCGAGATCACGTCGCCGACCTCCCCTCCCTTCTAAGCGGCCAACTTGTTTAGAATGAGCGACGCCATGACCACGACTTATCGACTCCTGACGGGTGTTGTGAGCCGAGCCCCCCGGCTGGGCTGCCTGCTGCTGGCGCTGCTCTCGAGCAGTTCGTTGGCGGCCCCGGCCAGCGACAGATCGGCCGCCGATCCGGTTCAGCCCACGTTCCGTCCAGTTCAACTCTCGTCGCGGGGCAAGAGCGCTCCCGCCATCGACCTGGAAAAGAAGATCCTGTTGCGCGGCAAGGTCGTGAGCCCCGCCGGGGATCCGGTCGCCGGCGCGCGACTGCACCTCTGCGCCAGCAGTTGGATCAAGCCAGTCGAGATCGGCACGACCGACGCCGATGGTTCGTACGAACTGCCAGTCGCCGAGAAACTGTTCCACAGCTACATGGACGACAGCCTCCGCCAGGCGGTCCAGGCGTACCTGATCGCCAGCGCCGATCACTACGGTCCGGTGTGGGTCAGGCTGGCAGCGATCGATCGCGATGACTGGCAGGTGATGAAGCCGGAGTACTCGCACGACCTGCGTCTGGTTCCCGACGCTCCGATCCCGGGCCGTGTCGTCGATACCGGGGGAAAGCCCGTCGGCGGAGTGATCGTGGCTGTCAGCGCCGTGCTCGACTTTTCGGATCCGCAACTCGAGTCGCTGCGCGCGGCGCTGGCGGCGAATGACCCGAGTCTCGTCGACGTGCAGAAGCATCACCCCAACTACTGGCGTCCCGGCATTCACAAAACTGCCGGGTATGTGCTGCCCCGTGCGGTGACCGATGCCGAGGGCCGGTTCCAGATCTCGGGGGTCGGCCGCGACCGCGCGATTGTTTGCAGCGTCGACGGCCCCGGCATCGATGCCACGAGCCTCACGGTCTTGAACCACGACGGACTGGAAGAGTTCACGCGCGCGATTCGCACCAGCCGAGCCCACGCGCAAGCGCCCGGATCGCAGCCGAATCAGAGCGTCCGCCTCTACGACAACACGCCGACGATTGTCGTCGAGTCGGCACAAACCGTCGCGGGCGTGGTGCGCGACGGCAAGACCGGTGAGCCGATCCCGTATGCGCAAGTGGTGCTGACCAGCCGCAGCGCTGGCGCAATCCCTGTCTATACCGACTTCGCCGGCCGCTATCGAATCGCCCGCGCCGAGAACGACCCGAAGATCTGGCTTCACGTGTACCCGCGCACGGCCCTGTGTTTGCCGGAGCTTCGCGAATGTGCGGGCGTCCAGAATGTCCGCGATCTTGCGGCCGATTTCGCCTTGTCCCCTGGGGTCCTCGTCACCGGCCGCGCCGTCGAGGCCGGCACCAATCGACCCATCGTCTCCGGCGGGATCCATTCGTGCGGCGCGCCCGGCCCTGGGGTCATTCGAGCGGGTCGGGCTCACTACTACCCTCTGGCAAACAATACGGCACTGCGCGACTCGCCGCAGGGCCGGCACTTCGACAACTTCCCCAACCGCACCACGAATCCCGATCTCTCGACGACGATCGACGGCGATGGACGATTTTGTCTGGCGGTTCCTCCCGGCCCGGGGGTGCTGTTGATACACGCCGGGCCCGGGCAGCCAGAATTCGCCGGCGCCGGCATCTGGAGAGAGAGCGACGACATGCACCGGCTGCACCCATACTTGTCGCTGCTGCGGCGCAGCCAGGATGACGGAGCGCCAGGCGCCGACGCCAGCACTTTGCCCGGCCTCAATCGCCCGATCACGATCGAGGGCGCGCACGCCTACCAGGTGATCAACCCCGCAGCCGCAGAGTCGAGCTTGAGCGTGACCATCGAAATCACCCGGGCCCCCGCGCGGCTGCTCCGGTTCGTCGGACCCGACGGACGGCCGATGCCGAACCTGTTCGTGCAAGGGCTGGCGCCGGTCGAAAACCTGGGAGGGATGCGCGTCGTCGTCGAGGATGCCGAAGCCGAGCTGAGTAAGCTCGAATGGGGAAAGCCGCGTGAAGTCATCGCTGTGAGCCTCGACGGCCGACACATCGGGCAGGCCACGGTCGACGTGCTCGATCCGCTGCCGACGACGATCGCGCTGGTCGAAGCCGCCAGGGTCACCGGCCGCGTCGTGGATGAGACGACCGGCCTGCCGCTGGTCGAATGCCTGGTCTCGGTGCAGTACACGCCGGAGTCAAGCCACTGGCGCGAGCCCGTGCCAACCGATGCCGACGGCCGATTCTCGATCGGCCCGGTGATCCCCGGGCGGGCGATCTCGCTGTTGATCCGGGAACCGAAGCAACCTTGGATGGGATTCTCCGAGCCTCCCAGGCATCAACCCGACGAGCCACGCGGTCTGGAGTTGAAGGTCGGCGAGTCCCGCCCATTGGGCGAATTCCGGATCACCACGGCGGTGAATCCCCGCGCAGCGGCCAGCCCGCCGCAGTGAGCTCGCGCTGCAGCCGCAGCACGGCCAGTTCCTTGGCTTTGGCTTCGACCTCGACGGTGAGCGTGCGCTGGCGCCAGCACTCGGGGAAGTCCCCGACGTCAATGTAATCGTGATGCCGTTGCGGGCCCGGACCCTGCCAGCCGGCGAGCGGACTGGAGAGATGCGCGAGCGGCTCACGCTGCCAGGTGGCGCACGCCTGCGCGGTGGCCTCGGCTTCCGTGAGGCCGTCGGGATGGCAGCGATGATGGTGGACGTCGTACACGAGAGGTATGCCTGTCGCGGCGCACAGCGGCAGCAGATCGCGCGGAGTGTAGACGCGGTCGTCGTTCTCGACCGTCAGCCGGCTGCGCGCGCGATCGGACAGGCGGTCCAACGCCCGGGCAAAACGATCGAGAGCGCTCGGTTTGTCGCCAAATGCGCCGCCGCCATGGATGTTCACCACGTCGGCGCCGATCCACTCGGCCACCTCGCTCTGGTACTCCAACTCGCGCAGCGACGCTGCGACCACCTCGGGACGCTGCGAGTTGAGCACGACGAACTGGTCGGGATGAAAGCAGGTGCGCAGGCCCCGCGCGCGGGCGAAGCTGCCGCAAGCTCGGAACTTCTCGACGATCTGGTCGCCTGCCGGAAGCTCGTCGACGGCATAACCAAGCTGCGGATGCGTCGCCAGCGGCAGGATCTGGCAGTTGACGCGAAAGCAGCCAATCCCGCGCTGGGCGCAGAAGTGCAGCGCCTGGAGCAGGGCGTCGGCATTGGCCAGGCACAGTGCCGAGAGTTTAGCGAGGCCCACGGCGCGATCCAGGCGGCCGACCGCCGTGGCCGTGGTCGTGGCGAACTTGATCGGCTCGTCCGCGAAGGTGCAACACAAGCCGAGCCGGATCATGATTGTTCCGAGGACGACAGGGGGGCCAGGTACTTCGCCACGTGATGGCAGTATGCAGCAGGAGAGCACCTCCCGCGGAGCTTAGCTTCCCCCAATCAGTTATAGGAATCGTGGCAACCCCGGCGGAGCGGGGCCGCTGGCATCTCAGAATGAGCTGGCAAGTCGCCCTGTTATTCCGCGTCGGCCGAGTTTCGCAAAGGGGGCCGCTGATCCCACAACTCGCGCAGCCGGGTGCCGGCGAAATCTTTCGTGACTTGTCGGGCGTGCTCGAACAACGCGACGAGCGCCGGATGCGATTTCGTGCTCAGCCCGTACGCGGTTCTCAGCCGCTCGTGCCAGAATGCCACCGACGCATCCTGTCCGACGCCGTACTCCAAGGCTCCGAGTGTGCGGTGCACCTGGGCGAAGTCGTAGCTGGCAGCCGGCATGTCAAAGTCGTCGCCGGCGCTCGACCCATACCCTCCGCGGGCGGAACCATCGCGGAGGATCTTCAGCCACCAGCCCGACTGCGTGTTGATCGAGATCTCCTTGCACTTCGCCAGCGGGATCACGCGTTTCAAGGCCGCTTCACCACTCGGGTCGACATTCGCCTGCTCGGTTTCGAATCGCCAGGGACCTGCTCGTTCTGCGGCAACGTCGGCATCCCGGGGGGGAACGTGCAGTCCGCTCAAGCCGAAGGTGACATCGGTAGCGAACGACTGCACTCGCGCGCCGCCACGAAAAGAAACCTCGAGAAGAAACTCGACATAGCCGATGAACGGCAGCTGCCGCGCAAAGAACTCGGGATCGTGCTCGACGATCCAGGCAGCCGCGGCCTCTTCGTCGCTCTTCCAGGGGACGTCGCGCTCGGCATACGCGCCCAAGAGCTGGAGATAAGCCTCGCGTTCGCGCTCGGGTACCTGGATGTCGCCATGAAAGTGGCTGCCGCGGGCCGAGGGGGACTTGCCCTGGGGATTGGGCCCGGGTCGCAGCGCTTGCCAGGTAGACCAATGCTGGCGGTCGGGCGAGTAGCGGACGTACAACCGCGCCCCGTTCTGCGGCGCCGCCGCGCCCGATGCGCCTTCCGAGGTTGGACGCAATGCCGCCTCGATACGAACGCTGGTCGCCGGCCGCCACGACAGACCCACGGCCAGGGGGCACGTCTGAATCCAACCCTCGACGATCTCGTTGGCGTCCCCTTCCCAACCGAGGCCCCGCCGATCGATGTGCAGCTTGCCTGCGGGCGAGAAGCTGGCTTTCATCCCGGCCTGCTCGAGATTGGTGAAGTCGATGGATAGCCGCTGCGAGCCCAGGATACTGGCTGCGCTGGCTGGGGCCGGCAGGCCGAGAGCGAGCATGACGAGCGCCGACCGGCAGAAAGTGTGACGCGACAGCACGGTTCCGCTCCTACGCGCGCGGGTTCAGCCAGCACGGATCGCAAAATATCC